>NZ_JBVAYD010000040.1:0-13223 GCF_055413445.1 Lacticaseibacillus sp. 22
CCCTCTCGATTTGAGAGGAACAAATTCTATAAAAAGATTCAAATGGCTCGGTAGCTCAGTCGGTAGAGCAATGCATTGAAGCTGCATGTGTCGGCGGTTCGATTCCGTCCCGCGCCATTATGGAGGAGTAGCGAAGAGGCTAAACGCGGCGGACTGTAAATCCGCTCCTTCGGGTTCATAGGTTCGAATCCTATCTCCTCCATTCATAGGGATATAGTTTAATGGTAGAACTACGGTCTCCAAAACCGTCAGTGTGGGTTCAACTCCTACTATCCCTGCTTTATAATGGCGGTATTGGTGAAGCGGTTAACACACCGGTTTGTGGCACCGGCATACGTGGGTTCGATCCCCACATACCGCCCTTTTATTGGGGTATAGCCAAGCGGTAAGGCAACGGACTTTGACTCCGTCATGCGCTGGTTCGAATCCAGCTACCCCAATTTCTCCAACTGCCATAGGAGAAATGCACTCAACTTGATGAATATGGCGGTGTAGCCAAGCGGTAAGGCATGGGTCTGCAAAACCTTGATCGTCGGTTCGATTCCGATCACCGCCTTATCTTGCGGCTAAACCCCAGCAAGACAGAGTGTTAGCTATCATTATTATGCCGGTGTGGCGGAATTGGCAGACGCGCGGGATTCAAAATCCCGTTCCAGCGATGGAGTATCGGTTCGACCCCGATCACCGGTATCACAGGCCCCCCCTAGAGGGGCTTTTTTAGTGCTCAGAAATGGCTTTAAATTGGGATTCTTGTTTTTTCTGGGCGCTTAAAAATCCCTAAAAAAAGATGCTTTTACCGACTACTTTTGCTTTTTGGGGGGTATTTTGCTAAAAGTGGTCGGTTAGCTCGTAATTCCAAATGACGCTACTCCTTGTGTGTCAAGGTATTGAGAGCCTTTTGTTGGTCGGCAAAGTGGTCGCTGGCTATCATAAAACTTTAACGTTGTTCGCCGCTTGTCTTGGAGCCAACTTGTCTATCAGAGGTTTGTGGATTTTTAAAATGATTTCGATGTTCTCATGTCTAGAGCGCCGAAAGACGAATTAAACAGCCATACCCTTAACAGGCAAATACTACTGTGAGTGTGGCGAAGGGTATGGAAGTTCAAACTTAGGCCAAGCATGTCTAAACGCATACTTGCACGACGGATTTCGCAGTTACGGCATCACCGTTAACTGCTTCCTCGTATAAACAGCTGGCGAGTCACCCAAGAAAGATAGATGGGAGTCGCTTTCGCTTAATTTGTCAGACGAGATAGATTGGGAGCCTTTGTAATCAAGGACGAATCTTCCTTAATTGTATGCGGTGATACCAACAGATGGCGTTGAGAGAGAACTAAATCTGGCTTGCGTTTCCTTAGCACTCAAGTACAACAGATCGATTGCAATGCTTACAGCGAAAATTCAAGCAAAAAATTGTCCCATGATTGCCTTGGACACGGCAATCATGGGACAATCTTGAACTGGCCTAAGAGCTCACAGCTTGGGATTAATCTTCCCGTGTAAACTTAATAATCTTTGCTCGTGAGCGTTCTAAAGCACGACGGAAACGATTGCTTGTGGGCGTATCAAACGGATGCAAGACTGCCGTCTCAAACGCCTCATATTCCAGGGGTGACAGGTTTTCTAGAAGCTGAAAAAATTCAACACGCATGAGCAATCCGTCTTCGACTGAACGTATTGCTAGCCGTTCCTGCAAAGATTCGAGCGCACTCGCTTTGAATGGAATAGCGGTAGCATCAATCCGACGCTTATGGGCAAAGTGTCTGCGCAAGATTGAACGTAAGTGGGACTGTAACACCATTCGATAATACGGCCCAAATTGCGAGCCGCTGCTGCCATCATAACGCGCAACAGCTTTTATCATGGCAATTCTGGCCTCTTGCAACCAATCCTCATAGGAAAATTCTCTGAGGTTGTAGGGTTTTAAAACCTTTAAAACCAGAGGGCGGTATTGTTCGAATAGTTTACGGAAAGCTTCTGAATCGTTCACAGCTTCTCTTATCAAGCTCAGTTCTTCTTTTTTCATATATCCTCCTCCCCTGATCTACTAGCAAGATCATTCTACAATAAAACGTTTACAATTGAATAGGGAACAATTGTTCAGGTATAACTTTTTATACAAGGACATGTATAAGAAATCGCAAAGAATCAGCTTTTCTAGGGCACAAAATTATTAACATTATTTTCTTATTTTTTCAATTAGAATCAAAGAATGCGTCCCGATCAAGTTGAATGACTGATTAGCGCGTGGACATCGTGATCCGGTTTGATTGGCACGTTTGGCTAAAATTGGTATGGTAAATAGCCTTTATATGAGGAGACTGTCTGTACTTTAATAGTGGGCTGAATGGTACCTGTAGAAATAAAGTTTAAAAAGCTGCCCGATGCGTAAGGAAGAGCTTTTGCGCTTGATTTAACGAGGTGAGTTATTTTACATACTCCGTAATCTGCGGTAACCTAATTAGGTCATTTTATAAGGAGGTTTCCAACTATTTCTTCAAAAACAAAAGACAACAAAATTGGTCTATTTCAGTTAGTCATGTTGGCACTTGGTTCGTTAATCGGATCGGGCTGGTTGTTTGGATCGTGGGAAGCGGCAGAAGTCGCCGGACCAGCGGCAATTTTTTCTTGGGTCATTGGCGGCGTCATTATCGGTGTCATTGCCTATAATTACGTGGAGTTAGGTACGATGTTTCCGGAGTCAGGCGGAATGAGTAAATTTGCGCAGTATTCGCATGGCTCATTGGTTGGCTTCATAGCATCATGGGCTAACTGGATTTCTTTGGTGACATTATTGCCAATTGAAGCAGTTGCCGCAGTTCAGTATATGGCATCGTGGCCATGGAAGTGGGCTGTTTTTACCCACGGCTTTTTACATGCAGGGCGGATTACCCCACAAGGACTGTTAGTGGTCTTTGCGTTTATCATCATTTTTACGTTGCTTAATTACTGGTCAGTGACGTTGCTGACGCGTTTTACCAGTTTTATTTCCATTTTTAAAATTGGGGTACCGTTGTTGACGATCGTTTTGCTGGCCTTGTCGAGTTTTCACCCCGAAAATTATGGGCATTCGTTGGCAACCTTGATGCCTTATGGTAGTGCACCGATTTTTGCGGCGACTTCGGTTTCAGGGATTATCTTTTCTTTTAACGCTTTCCAGACTGTTATTAATATGGGAAGCGATGTGAAACGCCCGCAAAAGAATATTGGTCGCGGCATCGGGATTTCTTTGCTCATTAGCGGAATTATTTATATTCTGCTGCAAAGTGTCTTTATCACGACCATTTCTCCCGATATGCTTGCTGCTCATGGTTGGAAAGGCCTGAACCTTAACTCGCCGTTTGCGGATTTGGCAATTTTGCTTGGTATTCACTGGCTGTCGGTTTTGCTATATATGGATGCGTTTGTTTCGCCATTTGGGACTGGCGTTTCGTTTGTCGCCTCGTCCGGTCGTGCGCTTCAGGCGATGGTGGGCAACAATCACATTCCTAAGTTTATCGGTAAAATTGACGAAAAGTACGGAACTCCGCGTGTCGCGATGGTGGTCAATGCTGTCTTAAGTATGATTATGGTCTCTATTTTCCCATCGTGGGGGACGCTTGCCAGTGTTATTTCAACGGCTACGTTAATTGCTTATCTGACAGGACCGGTCACGGTGATCTCTTTGCGTGAAATGGCGCCTAATTTCAAGCGTCCGGTCAAATCAGCGATGTTGCGAGTAATGGCACCGTTGGCATTTGTGTTGACATCATTAGCGGCTTACTGGGCAAAATGGCCAACCACCGTTGAAGTCATTGGGGTTATCTTCTTAGGGATTCCGTTGTATCTGTTTTATGAATGGCGATCAGGTTGGCGCAGTACCTGGCAGCAGTTAAAAGCCTCGGCGTGGATGCTTGGTTACCTGGTTTTTCTCTCGGTAATTTCGCTGATTGGCAGTGCTGAGTTTAATGGGTTGAACTGGATCCATTATCCAATGGACTTTGTCGTCATTATACTTGGCGCGGTGGTCTTCTATTTCTGGGGGATCAACAGTCATATCATATCGAAGTACTTCCGTAAGGCCGCGCGTGTTAACGATAAAGTTAAAATGCCTGCAGCGGAAGACATCGAGCGTGACAAGTAACCCCAAAAGTGAAGATGTTAATATGTATTCATAAATGAATTAATAGATATTTCTTCAAAAAAGATAGGTTGTAAATGACTGATTGTCGGGATGTTTCGCAAGCGGCTGCTTAAAAATTTACGACTTTTGCCGGATGATGTTCATCTGATGGCAAGGTAAGATAATTTTAAAGGTTTGTGAGAAAATTGCATTTAGCCATGCCTATCTTTATACTTATACTAAACAAATGACGTCTGGAGGGGATCAGGTGAATATCGGGATTTTTACAGACAGCTATTTTCCGCAAGTCAGTGGTGTCGCGACGTCCATCAAGACCTTGAAGGACGATCTAGAACGTAAGGGTCATCAGGTTTATATTTTCACGACAACCGACCCACATGTGCCAGATGATGCGGTCGAACCGAACTTGTTCCGATTTACAAGTGTGCCGTTTGTTTCTTTTACTGATCGGCGTATTGCGGTTCGGGGGCTGTTTCACGCTTATGCAGTGGCTAAGGAATTAAATCTGGATATTGTGCATACACAAACTGAGTTCTCAATGGGTTACATTGGTAAGTTTGTGGCCAAACAACTGAAAATTCCAACGATCCATACTTATCACACCATGTATGAGGATTATCTGCATTATGTCTTAAACGGTCATCTGCTAAAGCCGTACCATGTCAAACAATTTACCCGCGCTTTTCTGTATCACGTAAGCGGTGTGATTGCGCCGTCTGAGCGGGTGTATGATACGTTGCGGCGTTATGGCGTTAAGACCGACATTAAGATTATTCCAACCGGAGTCGATTTAACGCAATTCGCAGAGCAAAAGGACCCGCACTTACGGGAAAAGCTGGGACTGGCAGATGTGCCGGTATTGGTTTCGCTTAGTCGCGTTGCTTATGAAAAGCGAATTGATAAATTAATCAGCGCCATGCCCGCAATTTTGGCGCAAATTCCTAAAGCAGTTCTCCTAATTGTCGGTGATGGCCCTGCACGTGAAGATCTAGAGGCACAGGCTGCTGAATTAGGGATTGCCGATCATGTCCGGTTTACCGGTGAAATTGACCATGATGATGTAGGCGACTATTATCGTGTCGGCGATGTTTTTGTGTCGGCTAGTGATTCAGAGTCACAGGGACTGACTTATATTGAGGCAATGGCCGCTGATCGGAAAGTTGTTGCCCTTGCTGGTGATTATACTGATCAACTGTTGGATGATCCGGCGTTGGGAACAACTTTTACGACTGAAGCAGAAATGGTTCATCAAGTTGTGAATTATCTGAAGCATCCTAATGCCTATGATGATCCCAAACCGCGAACTGAAAAGCTGGCGGCAATTTCTGCTGATCGGTTTGGCGATCGGGTACTTGATTTCTATCGCGATGTTATCAGTCACTATTCCCCGAATGAAGCTGATGAAACTGTGCCATGGACCGATGAAAGTAGTAGCAAACGGACCATGAAAGGTTAACTATGATCGTTATTAACATGTTTTCTTCAGCCAATAAGGTTGCTGGGCAAGGCGTGGGTGCAGTTTACACAGAACTGATGGGACTGTTGAAACACGATTTTGCCAATGAATTTCAAATTAATGTCAATCGTTATACGCGCAGTGATATTAGTCATTATCATACAATCGATCCTAAGTTTTATTTATCGACGTTCTCCAAAAAAAGAGGCCGCAAAATCGGCTTCGTTCATTTTGTGCCTAGTACTTTAGATGCGAGTTTAAAGTTGCCGCGAGTGGCGCGGTGGACACTAGACCGCTATACGTTAGCTTTTTACAAACGTATGGATGAACTTGTTGTCGTGAATCCAAACTTCATTCCTAAGCTTGAGGCCTATGGGATTAATCCGGACAAGGTAACGTACATTCCAAATTTCGTTTCTCAACGTACGTTTCATCCGGTTTCCCGGGAAAAAAGGCAGGCGTTACGACATGCGAATGGTTTTAAGCCGGATGATTTTGTCGTTTTTGGCGCCGGGCAAGTGCAAGATCGCAAAGGCGTCGGTGATTTCATCAAACTCGCGCAACAAAACCCTGATTACCGCTTTGTCTGGGCGGGGGGCTTTTCTTTTGGCCGCATTACAGAAGGTTATGAGCGGCTCAAAAAGGCAGTTGCAAATGCGCCTGCCAACCTGAACTTTACCGGTATTATGCCGCGAGAAACGATGATCGATTACTATAACATGGCAGACTTGTTCCTTCTGCCATCTTTTGAAGAGTTGTTCCCAATGTCGGTTTTAGAAGCATTTGCAACGGATACGCCGGTAATGGTGCGTGATCTTGAATTGTATCAGCAAATCATCACGCCTTATACAATTACGGCGGTGGATGTGGCAGACATGCAGGCACGAATTCGGGCATTAGCCGATGATCGCGAGCTTTTGGCAACATATGCGGCCAAGAGCCATGAAGCGGCGCAGGTGTACGATGAAGCTCGGCTTGAAAAAGTCTGGCATGATTTTTACGTGCAACAAGCAGCGTTGGGTAAACACTAGCCGAGGAGTTATATGACACGGAAGAACAAACTGGCCGTCTTCATCATGGTTCTGATTGGCGCCGGCATTTTTATTTATGAAGCACGTGATCTTAATGGTGCAAAACTGATCCATGAACTTTTATCGCTTGATCTTAAGTGGCTGTTAGTGGCTTTTTTACTGATGTTTGGTTCATGGATCGTTGAAACCTTCGTTGTGCAGATTTTTATTAAAAACGGATCGGACGAATTAGACTTTAAGACAGCGTTTCGGGTTCCGCTTGTCGAGCAACTATTCAACGCAATTACGCCCATGGCATCTGGCGGTCAACCGGCTCAGCTGTTTGCACTCATGCAAAGTGGGGTGGAGGCTGGTCGCGCGAGTTCGGTACTGTTGATGAAGTTTGTTGTGTATCAGTTTATGGTCCTGATTAACTTTGTACTCACTTTACTTATCGGCTTTGATCAAGTGTCTCGGCATTTTGGGGCCCTTGCGATCTTCATCGTCTTTGGCTTTGTTATCCACGTGATCGTGATTGTCGGCTTGCTCATGGTGATGTACTACTACAAATTCACCAAGAAGCTCGTCAGAATCATCATGATACCAGTCGGCTGGTTCGTGAAGCCAGAAAAGAAGATGGCGATGCAGCTTGATCTGGATCACAAAATCGATACTTTTTACGCCGAGAGCCTGCACTTAAAGCGCGAAAAAGTCCGTGTAATTAAGGCGTGCTTTTTGACGTTAATTCAGTTGCTGCTTTACTACGCGGTTCCGTATTTTGTGCTATTGGCACTGGGTGTGAATCACGTTAGCATTGTTGAAGTGATTGTGTTACACGTGATGATTGTGATGATTGTCAGTCTGTTTCCAATTCCGGGTGGAGCTGGCGGTGCAGAGTATAGTTTTAAAACCCTGTTTGCGACGTATGTGGCCTCACCATCTAAGTTAGTGCTTGGCATGTTGTTATGGCGCTTTTTAACTTATTATCTAGGAATGATCTGCGGCATTGTTGCAATGGCATTACCTCCAAAAAAAGACGCGTAAACACCCTTCAGCCAGTCAGCTTGGTTCAAGGTTTTCTGGCGGATGGATGGCAAGCTGAAATTAAATTAAATGGGATCCCGGAGACAGTTACTTATGTCTTCAGGATCCCATTTTTAATTGATGATGATTCAAAACGCGTGCGGATTCTTTCCGTTTACGCTTGATTAGCCGATGTGGCTGGCCATGAACGCGCGCAATCGCTTAACGGCTTCTTGAAGATCGGTCATTGATGCCGCGTAACTGATTCGGATATAACCTTCGCCGCCGGGGCCAAAAGCGGTACCTGAAATCAGAGCTAACTTCTGTTCATGTGCCAAGGCGTGCGTAAATTCGCGTGAGCTTAGATGCAGTTGGGTCGGAATTTTTGCAAAAAGATAAAAGGCACCATCAGGACGAGCCACGCTAAAGCCCATGTCGATGAGGGCGGCATAAACAAAATCACGGCGTTTAACGTAAGCTGCTTTCATCACCTGAGCATCGTCTGCACCGTTCGTCAGAGCTTCAATACCAGCGCGCTGGGCAATGGTCGTTGCGGCAGTCACAAGATATTGGTGCACCTTTTTGGCTTGCGCGATTAACTGCTGGGGACCCATCAAAAAGCCGATTCGCCAGCCGGTCATTGCATGTGATTTAGACAGACCGTTGACAATAAATGTACGATCGTAGGCAAATTGTCCCATGGAAACATGCGGCTCACCATAAGTCAGTTCAGAATAAATTTCGTCACAGATAATGTAGAGGTTATGTTTAGCGGCGATGTCCGCAATGGCTTTAACTTCTGCCGCCCGATACGTGACACCGGTGGGATTACTTGGATAGTTAAGGATAATGCCTTTGATTTTAGCGTCAGGATTTGCAGTGATGGTGGCCTCAATGAGTTCGGGGGTCAAGACAAAGTCGGTTTTACTCGTATCCATATAAAGCGGCGTAACGTGATTCAGCGTCAGAAGCGGAATGTAGCCCGGATAAATTGGTGACGGAACCAGCATGGCATCACCCGGATCACTGATCGTCGTAATGGCGGTTGCCAGTGCTTCAGTGGCCCCGACTGTCACCAGAATTTCATCTGTAGCCCGATAGTCAGTGGCATATTTCGTTTTAAAAAAATGTTGTGCGGCTTCGCGTAACTCCGGATCACCAACCATCCCGGTATAATGCGAGTAATTTTCCTGAATGGCTTTGATCCCGGCTTGCTTAACATGTTCCGGGGTGTTGAAATCAGGTTCGCCTAGCGTCAGTTTCAAAATACCGGGAATATCACTGACACTTTCGTCAAATTGTCGAATCTCACTAACCTCGATGGCAGGTAGTTGTTCGTTTAAAGGTTGCAATGTCATACAAATCTCCTTAATAAAGTAAGCGCGAGCCAAACCCGATTTCTGGGCAGGAGAGCGCATTATGATGTAAACGCGAACCGATGCAGTTAGAAGTCGGAGTTAGACGGCTACAACTAAAAGATTGCCTAACTGACTTTTACGCTGGCAAACGCGTTATAATAGCATGCAAATAGCATAGTCCATTTGCCTATCGACACGCAACGTCATAAAAGTAGAATTCAAAGTGATATTTCTCCCACAGAGGCGACGGTTTATGCTAAGCTATTTCTTGAAATAGGAAAAATTAGGAGGCCATTTTATGAAACAATCACAGCTCGTGGCCATCATCAAGCGCCTTGAAGCCATGCAGGCAGGCGATGGCGAGGCACAGTCACGCCGCTTCGAAAAAAATGGTGATGAAAAGGGCCTCGTGACGTACGATCCCAAGACCGAAACTTACGAACTTGAAGAATTAGGCACTCACCAGACGTTCCAGTTTGATAATATCGATCTTGCGGCCATGGAAATCTATGATCTAATGGATTTTGATGAAGACGAGGGCACTAACGGTACTGATAGTAGCGATCAGGCTCAAGCTTGAGTTCTGAGTAAAGCGGACTTGCGAAGGTTCGCTTTTTCTGTGTGAATCTTTTCTGATTTGAAGGATCAGTAGTATGAAATTTGACTGATGTTGAGTTAAATGGCGGTTGACGCGCACCGCCTTGCTCAAACGCATTCAAATGTAGGCTATTGATAGGCTGTTGAGTAGATACCTGTATCAGTTTCAACAAGCTCGAGAGAAAGACTGCCACATTGCGAATGGCCGAATTGAACTGAAAAGCGTTAGGCCGTGTTTGTCACTAAAATGACATCGCGGCTTTTTAGTAAGCGCGAGCCGGCGCGGTTAGAGACCGGAGTGTAAGCGGCCTCGAGCGTGATGGCCGGTCTTTGGCCATTGCGCTTGAGGTCCTTACATGCAGGTCTCTGCGCCGGGGAGCGCGTTAGGAGATAGGCGGTTTACAAAGGATCAATTTTAAACCGTTGAAAAGATTTAAACACTTGGCAACGAGCCACTAACTTGAATGACGTGGTTTTAAGGCTTCTTTAAGATTGCGCTTGATCCGACTGTAATCGGCATTGAAAGTTTGTCTTTTAAGGAATGAGCGGTTATCCTAGCGAATGTGCTATACTTTTGACATTAAACAATGACTTGGAGGCTCCACATGAACCAGATCGGCGCTAAAATTCGAGGATTTTTCAATACCAGACTCGGTTTTCTGGTACTTGCCATTGTCTTATTCTGGGCAAAAACTTATTGGGCATATCAAGCTAAATTCAACTTAGGGGTCACTGGTAGCTTTCAGCATTTAATTCTGGCAGTTAATCCGATTCCGACAACGCTTTTTCTTTTTGGAATTGCTTTATATATGTCGGGACGTAAATCGTATGTCACGATGCTGATTATCGATGCCCTGACGTCGGTTTGGCTTTTTGCTAATGTACTTTATTATCGGGAATTTTCCGACTTTCTGACTTTTGCTTTAATCAAAGGATCAGGTGCGGTTTCCAATAACTTGAACAAGGGAATTATGGGGATCGTTCAGCCGACAGACTTTCTTGTGTTTGTCGATGTTCTATTTTTGA
Organism: Lacticaseibacillus sp. 22; assembly: GCF_055413445.1. NCBI lineage: Bacteria > Bacillati > Bacillota > Bacilli > Lactobacillales > Lactobacillaceae > Lacticaseibacillus > Lacticaseibacillus sp. 22. Next base: position 10,594 of record NZ_JBVAYD010000040.1, read on the forward strand.
TTTTACTGTTAGCTTTCAAGGTTATTCGGATGGATATCCGCCCGATCAAAAAGCGGTTTGCACTGGGAGTTTCGTTGCTGGCCGTGTTAATGTTTGGGGCGAATCTGGCTATGGCTTATAGCGATCGTTCCGGACTGTTGACGCGCACGTTTGACAATAACTACATTGTGAAATATCTGGGTCTCAATGCCTATACTGTTGTTGACGGGGTCAAAACTGCCAGCAATAGTGCAACGAAGGCAAACGCTGATTCAAGTGATGTCAAATCCGTACTGAATTATCTCAATAAGAATCGCGTTACCCCGAACGCAGAATATACCGGTGTGGCAAAGGGTAAGAATGTTTTTGTCATCCACTTGGAAAGCCTGCAGCAATTTATGATTGACTTCAAATGGGATGGGCAGGAAGTCACTCCGAATCTCAATAAGCTTTATCATGAATCAGACACACTATCTTTTGACAACTTCTTTAACCAAGTTGGTCAAGGGAAAACGGCTGATGCGGAAATGATGATGGAAAATTCATTGTTTGGGTTGCCTGAAGGGGCGGCCATGGTAACTGACGGGACGACGAACACTTTCCAGGCGGCACCAGCAATCTTAGATCAACAGGGTTACACAACCGCTTCGTTCCACGGGGATGTACCAAGTTTCTGGAACCGTGATAATACCTATAAGTCTTGGGGATACGACTATTTCTTTTCTAAGAGTTACTTCTCAAGTGGGAAAAATTATGATGTCGGCTATGGGTTGAAGGACAAGATTTTCCTGAAAGATTCAGCGCAGTACATTGAACAACTGCCGCAGCCGTTTTATGCCAAAATGATTACGGTCACGAATCACTATCCTTACACACTGGACAAGGAAAATCAGACCATCAGTAAGACCGACACTGGCGATGATACCGTTGATGGTTATGTCCAGACAGCCCGTTATCTCGATGAAGCAATTGGTGAATTCTTTGACTGGCTGAAGGAAACCGGACTGTACGATAAGTCAATGATTGTTCTCTACGGTGATCATTATGGGATTTCAAACAACCATAAAAAAGCCATGGCCAAGTTAACCAACATTACCGGTTTTAATGACTATGACAATGCCATGTATCAACGCGTACCATTTATGATTCACATGCCAGGACTAAAAGGCGGCATTAATCACACATATGGCGGTGAAATTGATGCCTTGCCGACAATATTGAACCTGTTAGGTATTAAGGACAATGATACGGTTCAGTTTGGTTCAGATTTGCTCTCCGCTAATCATCCGCAAACAGTTGCGTTCAGAAATGGTGATTTCGTCACACCTGATTTCACTAAGGTAGGCAGTCAATACTTTAATACCAGCACAGGGAAGAAAATTACCAAGCTATCCCCAAGCCAAAAGAAAACGGTTGACGCTGCTACTAACCGTGTGACAACGGAACTGTCCTTATCTGATCGCGTTATCAATGGTGATCTGCTTAGGTTCTACACGCCAAGCGGATTTAAGAAGGTCGATCGTAGCGACTTTTCGTATAAGCTAACGGATACGAAAAAGAAGCTCAAAGCCGCACAGAAGAAAGGTACAAGCTTGAAAGCAGAAAATAAGGGTAAATCGGTGGCAAATGAATATAAGACCGATGCGCCAGAGCTTAAAAGCGATGATGACGAAAGTAGTAGCGAATCCAAATAAGCGACTAAAGCTTTTCGACAGTGTCTTTTTAGGCACTGTTTTTTTGGACTGATATGAAGCTAAATTTAAGCGATAATTGGTAACACATGCATTTAGTGTACTTTTGAATTTTGAAATTTTCTAAACATTTGTAAGTGAAAAGGTTGTGCTAAATTAGAAAAAAGCGTACAATTTTACTAGATGATAATAGTTACAAATTAGGAGGCTGACGATGAATCAGGCAGTTTATAACAAAACAATTAACTTGCTCAAAGCAAAGCAGATTCGGGTCACCCCGCAGCGCGAGGCGATCATTTCCTATATGATCGACAGTACGGCACACCCGACAGCTGAAATGATTTATGCAAAACTATCGCCACAGTTTCCACATATGAGTGTCGCAACCGTATACAACAATTTACGTCTACTGGTGGATCTTAATTTAGTTGAGGAAATGTCGTCTAATGATGCGGCGACTCATTTTGATTTCCCGATTGAGCCACACTACCATGCGATTTGTACCAACTGCGGTAAGATTTTTGACTTCACTTACCCAGGGGTCACGGATGTGGAGGCAGTGGCAGCTAAAAAAACCGGTTTCAAAGTCAGTGGGCATCATCTCGAGGTTTACGGTATTTGTCCCGAGTGTCAGATTAAACTGGGTATGAAATAAGCCTACGTTACTGTTCGGATGGCCACGCTTTAAAATGAGATTTTATTTGGATGCAGCTATCAAGCATAATTGATGGCTGTTTTTATTTGGCGATAGACGCTGCAAAGGATAAGTCACCGCAATATCTAACGTGCAATGATCCTGTGCTTTGAGCAACGTCAATCAAGCAAGACTTTTTTGAAAAAATGCTTGCGCCTCAACCGGCTTGCTGGTATTATATTATTGCTGTCAAAAAGCAGATCCCTTTTTGGGGTAAAGATAAAAATAGTCATGAATAAAACATATGAAGCGTTTTTAACAAAAAA
>NZ_JBVAYD010000041.1:0-13033 GCF_055413445.1 Lacticaseibacillus sp. 22
GTGAACCCGGAAATTAAAATCAGCCTCAGAGACAGTTTCGTCTCTGGGGCTGATTCAGTGTCGTGCTGGTATGACAAGTCATAATTTGGCATACCAACCTAGTAGTTTTTGGTTATTTGTTTGTCTTGATAATTGTTTCTGCCTGACTTTGCAGCGTCTTCAAAGCTTGGTCTGGTTTTTCGTGTTTCGTCAGCATAGCATCAACCGCGTTCAGAAGATCGTTGCGATATTCCGAGAAGCCGATGAAGGCAGTGGATTGGAAACCGAAGCCGAGTGAATCAACGGCTGCTTTGCTGGTTGGATTATCACTGAGATATTTCTTGAAGTCAGCTGATTGAACCGCGGATTTACGCAGCGGAACATAACCGGTTAATTGTGCCCACTTGGAAGTTTCCTTTTCAGATAGCAGGAACTTCATGAATGCCCAAGCACCTTTTTGCTGATCAGTAGAAGCGGATTTGAAGAGGACAATATCGTTGCCGGCCAGTTCAGTTGCTTTCTTACCCTTGTAACTTGGTAGTGGCATGGTGCCCCACTTAAAGTCTTTAGGCGCATTTTGCTTCATGTTGGTGATGCCGGCACTGGAGCCCGCGTAGAAGAGCGTTTTGCCGGAAGTGAAGTTCTTATCGCCATAAATATCTTCACCAGCGGTTTTAGCCTCGCCGTTGTTCACCATATCCATGATGAAGTTGGCTGCGGTTAAAGTCTTCTTGCTGTCCAGGTTTGCCTTCAGCGGGTTAGCAGAAACAAGCGGATTGCCTGCTTGGCGTGCAAGTCCTTCGAATTCCATATCGAAACTCTTGTCAAAGCCAATTGCCGCAACGCCGTCAGCCTTGAGCTTCTCGGCATCCTTCTTAATGTCTTCCCAGCTCTTTGGCTTATCGATGTTGTACTTCTTCATCAGTGCTTCATTATAAAAGAGAATCCGCGTTGACTTGGAGAATGGCACGCTATAGTACTTGCCTTGGTACTTGGAGCTAGACAAGAAGGCTGGGTAGATATCCTTCAAGTCGCTATTGCTCATTTTGTCATCACCTTTAAGCATGTATTGATCAAGCGGGGTGATGAAACCATTTTTCACATAATCAGGAACGGTGGTGTAGGTTGTCTGCGCAATTGTCGGGAGATTACGCGACTTTGCGGCAGCCATAATCTTTTGCTGCAACGCGGTGTAATTGCCTTGCGCAGTGCCGACAACTTTATACTGCTTTTGGCTCTTGTTGAAGTCCGTGATGATCTGATTAAGCGCCTTTTGATAAGGACCGTTCATCCCATGCCAAAAGGTGATCGTCACACGTTTACCCGAATCGCTCTTAGTCGTGGAACTGGATTTGCTGCTACTGTTGCTGCCGCATGCGGTTAAGATGGCAACCAACATGACCGTAAACATTGCAAGTAATGCTTTTACCCAAGTTTGCTTTTTCATTTTGATAGATTATCCTTTCAATCCAGCTTTAGAAATCCCAGCAATAATGTACTTCTGCAAGAAGATATACAAAATAACCATTGGAATGATGACGAATGTGGAAGCCGCCATCAAAAGTTGATATTGTGTGCCGGCATCAGTTGTGAAGGCCTGTAAGCCGACTGGCAAGGTGCGCATTTTGTCGGAGTTTGTGACGATCAAAGGCCACATGAATGCGTTCCATGACCCGATCACCTGAAGGACGGTAACCGCTGTGATCGTGGACTTGCTCATTGGAACGAGCACCTGCCATAGATACTTCCAATCCGATGCCCCGTCGATTTTGGCGGCATAATAAATCTGATCCGGCGTCGATTGGAAAGTTTGACGCAACGTGAAGACGGTAAAGAAGCTGGCCAGCCACGGAAGAATCAGCGCTCCGTAGTGGTCGATTTGTCCTAAGTGCGACAAGGTGACGAAATTGGGGATGATCAACATTTCACCAGGAATCATCATGGTTCCCAAGAAAATGATAAACAGAATATTCTTGCCATAGAACTTCAACCGTGAAAAAGCGAAAGCAGCAAGAATACTGGTGAAAAGCTGTCCAACCGTGGTCACCACCGTTACGATGATACTGTTGATGAAATACTGACCAAACGGCGCTTCATTCCATGCCTTAACATAGTTGCTCCACTGCAAGGCTTTTGGAATCCAAATTGGTGGAACGGCGATTGTTTCCGGTGCGGTTTTCAGTGATGTCGAAATCATCCATAGAAAGGGGATCAGCATGGTGATGGCCCCTAAAATGACGATCAGATAAAGTAAGACTTTACTGAGCTTTTTTGCCATAGTTTGCTTTTCCCCCTTAATAATGAACGTGCTTGCGCGAATACCACAGCTGCACGAGCGTCACGAGCAAGATGAGGAAGAAAAGCACAACGCCGGATGCGGCCGCAATCGGATACTTATACTCGGTGTAAAATTTCTGGTACAAGTAGTACACAATCGTTAAATCGGCCTTGCCTGGTCCCGGCGTCCCTTGGAATAAGGCAAAGATTTCATCAAACACTTTGAAACTGCCGATAATCCCGTTAACGGAAACCAAGAAAGTGATCGGTGAAAGCATCGGAATCGTGATGTTCCAAAATCGCTGACGAGCATTGGCCCCATCAATTTCAGCAGCTTCGTAATAACCGTGGTCGATGTTGTTTAAGCCAACCAGGAAAAGGATGATGTTGAAGCCCAAACTTTTCCAGATACTCATGATGATCAGTGCCAACAAGGCGTAGTGCGGATCAGTCAACCAGTTAATCGGATGAAGTCCAAACCAGCTCATGAAGTAATTGATCAAGCCGTAATTACCATGGAACATCCAATTCCAGACCATCGCAATCGCAACCGTACTTGTGACGAATGGTAAGAAATACACGGTTCGGAAAAAACCGGAAATGATCTTTACCTGATTAAGCAGCAAAGCAATGATTAATGACAAAACAACCGTTATCGGGACAACCCCGATGACAAAAACCAAGGTGTTGCGCACTGCCAAATGAAAATCAGGATCATTCCAGAGATAGACAAAATTGTCAAAGCCCCAGCCGCTGACCTTATCCGTGTAAAAATCATACTTGGTGTACAGACTCATTAAAAAGGAATTAATGATCGGCCAGATATTGAAGGTGATGGTAATGACGAGCATTGGCAGTAAATAGAGTGCTGCTTTAGCCGTCGATTTGAGCGTGGCTTTTTCATTCAGCATGACTTTCACCACCAAAAATCAAGGCGCCAGACTGATCAAAGAGAAAAAATCCTGATTTAGTGATGTAAAAATCCAACTCCGGCTGACGACTGGAAACGCCAGCCATTTCGGTAGACAGAAGCCGCTCGCCGTTATAATCAATATCGGCAGTCGCCTCACGTCCATATTTGGAACTATGCGTGATCTTGCCATGGAACTTGGCAAGGACATTTTCGCCAGCATCATAAGGGATAATGGCTTCACTACGAATGCCGGCAGTGACAGCTTGTTTCAAAATCGCCTCTGGTACCGCATTAGCTAAATCAGCTGATAATGCCTGTGCCGGGATCGTGTTAATAACAGGTTCGCCGATAAACTTAGCAACGAACAGGTTGTTAGGCTGATCGTAGAGGGTCTGTGGCGAACTAAACTGCTGAATGGACCCGTTTGCAAGCACCATAATGTTGTCGGAAATATGCAGGGCTTCGTCTTGATCATGGGTGACGAAAATGGTGGTGACGCCGGTTTCACGTTGAATCCGGCGAATTTCTTCACGCATCTCGATTCGTAACCGCGCGTCAAGGTTGGACAGTGGTTCGTCAAGCAGCAAAAGACTTGGCGATTTGGCTAACGCGCGCGCAATGGCGACTCGCTGCTGTTGACCACCGGATAAAGCTCCCGGTTTTTTGTCAAGCTGGTCTTCAACGTGCACCAATTTGGCAAGGTCTTTAGCTTTGGCGTGGCGCTCGGCTTTTCCGACTTTAGCCATCTTCAGTGGAAAGGCAATATTGTCCAAGACCGACAAGTGCGGATACAGACTGTAGTTCTGAAATACCATGCCGACTTTACGGGCTAAGGCATCTTTTTTAGTGACATCCGTATCACCAAAGAAAATTTGCCCGGCAGTTGGCGCCAACAGTCCCGAAATCAAATTCAGTGTCGTGGTCTTACCGCCGCCGGAAGGACCCAGCAGGGAAACCAGCGTGCCATCGGGAATGGTAAAATTCAGATCCTTCAGGGTATCTTTCTTGCCATCGTAGGACATCGTGACGTCCTTGAAAGTAACTTTCAACCCAGTACGCTCCTTCGAATAGTTTTCTGCTCCTCACCTCCGTTCGTCGGTCCCACGCAAACATGCCGGTGGGGTCGCGCCAAAAAGAAAATTTGGAACAAGATATTGTGGTGCCGCCACTTCACTAAAGCATATCTAGGGGGCGGGGCGACAACACAACTCTTCACATATTTTAACCCAGTTTCACTCAAAATTGGACTCATTCGCTTAAAAACATTTGATTGTTACACAACAAGCGATAAGACGCGAACGTTCGGCTTCTCTGCTATAATAAATTCATGAAAAAGGAGCGATTTTTGTGATCATACGTCCAAGTAAACCAGCAGATGCTGCTCAGGTGGCCCCGCTGATCGATATTGTCTTTACTGAAATGGAAATACCGCAGTTAATGCGGGTTCCAAAACCAACCTTATATGCAGTTTTGCAACAAGCATTTCTACTGCCCACTTATCGTTACGGTTATCCACAAATTCTGGTAGCCGATCAGGATGGGCATATTGAAGGGATTGCGGTTGGGTATTTGCACGAACAAGAAGCACATATCGATGATGCTTTACGTCCTTTGTTGCCAAAACTTGGGTTAACCCCGCAATCATCTTTGTTTACGGATACCGAAACTTATCCAGGCGAATGGTATCTTGACACCTTAGCCGTGGCGGCCACTGCGCAAGGACATGGCATTGGAACCAAGTTATTACAAGCGGTTGATCCGGTTGCCCGCGCCCGCAAAGCCGATGTGGTCAGTTTGAACGTGGATAAGCAGAATCCGCGGGCTAAGAAGTTATATGAACGCAATGGCTTTGTCAAAAATGGCGAGCTGATGATTGGCAGCCATCGCTACGATCATATGATTCGGCCAGTTGGTGATTAAGTGAAAAGTCGGCACTTACAGCTGGTAGTGGAACCAAACAAAACGGCACTCGCGATGGGAAATCTTTTGCGAGTGCCGTTTTGTTTTTCTTACCATACTTAAGGTATCGTCCATTTTTTGTATCATTACAGCAGTTAAAGCCTCAGTCGGGGAAGTCCAGACCATATTCATAACGTTTCAACGGATCCGCCACCCCGACATGGCGGAAGCGGTCGAGGATAGCCGCCAGCAAAATGGCAGCAGGAATGTCCCGATTGCTGGGAATCGTAAGCTTAACAATTGCCGGAGCGACTTCTTCGGCACTAAAAATGGTTTTGACGCCATGGAAGACCTGATAATGATTGTTGAGCAAGTTACCCATGGCGACCCAATTAAGTTTGGAGATAAAAATGAATTGGTGCCAGACGCCAAACATTTTTTTGACACTGGCAACATTACGATCGGCAATATATAAGTCATAGCGAGGAAAAACGCTGACTGTTTTTTGACGAATCGAACCGAGCGGATTGCCGCTTAGTGTGTTCAAATCAAATCCGCCATTGATAATACCGTGGCGGGCCGTCAAAATATACGCCGGTTTGCCATTGTCGGTTTTCACCACACTCAGACTGCCGGTACTTAACGCATTCATATCAAGATATAACGCCATTTGCAGACCTCCCAGGAAAGGTCACATGCTGTGTTTAACCGCAAAGATTAGAAATGGGCATTTGATGCTTCTGCCTTGTTAACGCGAATAGCCTTGCGAATTGCGGCGGCAACGCCATTTTCGCTGTTGGTTTTGGTGGTATCCCATGCCAAAGCAGTGATTTCAGGAATCGCATTTCCCATCGCAACGCCATACTTGGCCATTTTAATCATGCTAGCATCGTTGAGATTATCGCCAATCGTCATGACTTCATCCATCGTGATACCCCGTTGCTTGGCATAAGCTTCAACGGCATAACCCTTTTGTGCTTTAATATTGTTAACTTCAATGTTGTTGGCCGAACTTGAGGTGACACTGAGTTTGCCGGTGGCTTCAAAAGTCTTTGCGGGTGCTTTTAAAATATCATGCCGTTCACCGGTAAACGCGATGAACTTCATAATCTGGATCGTTGGATCGTCCAATAATTCTTGGTAGTTATCAACGTAATTGATATTCATCAGTTCAAGTCGAGCAGCCGCCAGTGCCACCGCAAGTTTGTAAGTTGTATCAGGATTCAGATCAACGAGCAGATCGGCAACATTTTGAATCCGCTCTACGCGACTATCTGAGAAGACGCCTTTGTTGGTGACAACTTCAAAGTAAATGTTGTCTTTTTGCAGCTTTTTGACAATATAATCGTTTAGATCGTCAGCAATTGGAATTGTGACCACGAGCTTGCCAGCCTCGTCAAAAACCATTGCGCCATTTAACGTGATGAAGGCGGGTTTTAAGTTCTGAGCTGCCAATAAGGGTTTTGCCTCAGTCACGCCGCGTCCGGTTGCAACCATGAATTCGATACCAGCGGCTTGCGCTTCACGGATGGCCTGGGCGTTTTCGTCTGAGACTTCCATTTTGTCATTCAAAAGGGTGCCATCCATGTCCGATGCAATAAGTTTAATCATATTTACAGTTCCCTCCGGTTTGTCATGGTGCCGTTACGATTTTAATTTTAGCATGAAAAACGCTTGCCCGGTAGCAAACGTGCTGGGATTCTTGTACACTATTTGCGGAGGTGCAGCTTTTGAAAACATTAATCCATAATGATTGGCAGACGGTTCTGGAACCGATTTTTGAAAGTTCCGAATATGCACGGCTGCATGGCTTTTTAAAAGAAGAGTATGCCACTAAAACGATCTATCCCGAGATGCATCATATCTTCCAGGCCTTCGAATGGACCCCGTTTCATGATGTTAAAGTGGTGATTTTAGGCCAGGATCCTTACCACAATCCGCATCAGGCAGTGGGGGCTAGTTTTGCGGTTGCGCCTGGCGTTGCCTTGCCACCATCACTGCAGAATATTTATAAAGAATTGCAAAGCGACTTAGGGTATCCACCTGTGCACCACGGCTATCTTAAAGCGTGGGCGAATCAAGGCGTTTTATTGCTCAATGCGGTCCTGACCGTGCAGGCTGGACACGCGTATTCGCATCAGAATCACGGCTGGGAAGCATTAACCGATGCCGCGATTGCCGCTTTGTCAGCGCGCGGTGGCGTCGTGTTCATTTTATGGGGCAATGCGGCCAAGAAAAAAGCCGCCTTGATTGACACTTCTAAAAATGCCATCATTGCGTCCGCACATCCAAGTCCTTTATCAGCATCACGTGGTTTTTTTGGTAGTCGGCCGTTTTCTCGCACGAATGAGGCATTAGAGAAAATGGGAGAGACGCCGATTAATTGGCAGCTGCCAGAGACGGTTACGACAGAAAATTAAAATGATAGCAACAGCCGTTTAAGTGGTGCAAACCAGTGATTCCCATTTGTCTCAGCGTGGACAGTGGGGTGTTGAGGAACAAGCAGCCGATTTTTCCTTCTGACTTCTGCTGGTCATAACCCAATAAAAACGGTATGATGATACAGAATAAAGCGCTTTTATGGAGGGATAAAGTTTGGACCTATTTGAAAGCTTAAAAGATAAAATTAACGGTAAACATTTGCGGATTGTATTTCCGGAAGGCGAGGATCCGCGAGTTTTAGGCGCTGCAGTTCGGCTTGCAGCTGATGGCCTGGTTCAGGCAATTGTCTTAGGTAACCCGGATAAGATTCAAAGCCTGGCCGCCGAAAAAAGCTGGGATCTGAGTAAATTAACCGTACGCGATCCTGAACATGACGAGCTCCATGACCAAATGGTGACGGCGTTTGTCGAGCGGCGTAAAGGTAAGGCGACCCAAGAACAAGCCGAAAAGATTGTTCAGAATGCCAATTATTTTGGGACCATGCTCGTTTACATGAAGAAAGCTGACGGGATGGTCTCCGGTGCGGTCCATTCAACGGCTGACACGGTGCGCCCGGCGTTACAGATCATTAAAACGCGGCCTGGGGTTCATTTAGTGAGTGGTGCTTTCATCATGCAACGCGGTCGGGATGAACGATACTTATTTGCCGATAACGCGATTAACATCGATCCGGATGCTGACCAATTGGCTGAGATTGCGATTGAATCGGCTAAAACTGCCGCATTGTTTGATATCGAACCACCACGCGTGGCTTTGTTATCATTCTCGACCAAAGGCAGTGCTAAGGGACCGCAAGTGGATAAAGTGGTTGAAGCAACCAAAAAGGCGCATGAATTGGCACCGGATTTGGCTTTGGATGGCGAATTACAGTTTGATGCTGCCTTTGTTCCAACCGTTGCCAAGCAAAAGGCTCCTGATTCCAAGGTAGCCGGGGAAGCTAACGTCTTTATTTTCCCGGAACTGCAATCAGGTAACATTGGCTACAAAATTGCCCAGCGATTCGGCGGTTTTGAAGCGATTGGGCCAATTCTTCAGGGACTGAATCAACCGGTTTCCGATTTAAGCCGTGGTGCAAATGAAGAAGACGTCTATAAACTGGCCATTATCACGGCGGCCCAGACCTTGCTATGACAAGCTTAAAGAAAGATTTCACCAGTGAAGCTGCACTGCAGGCCTTTGCTGCTTCACTGGGACCGCATCTGCAAGCAGGCGATGTGTTACTGTTGGACGGTGATCTTGGCGCTGGCAAGACTAGTTTTACCAAAGGCTTGGCTAAGGGGTTGGGCATTACGGATTATGTCAAAAGCCCGACTTTCACGATCATTCGTGAATATCGCCATGGTCGCCTGCCGCTTTATCATATGGATCTTTATCGTTTGGAAGATGGTGGCGCCGAGGATTTAGGGTTGGAAGAATATTTCGAAGGTGACGGCGTTTCGGTTGTCGAGTGGCCTGACTTTCTGGGGCTTAGTGAACCGGAAACCGATCTGCTGATTCATTTTCAAAAGGATGATAATTCGGATACCACACGTCACTTAGAACTGGTTCCCCGTGGTCCGCGTTATGAGGCGTTACTTCAAAGCCTCAGCTAATGTGTTAATGATGGTTTGCTAGAGAACATTCGGAAAAACAGGATCGAGCATGATCGCAAGTCGAAAAAGCGATGCCCGGTGCTGTTTTTTTGTTTGAATCAGCCGAGTAATTGTCTAGCTGAACGCTCATATTTTGATAACTAAAGTTTGCATGCTAAACTAATAGCAATGTGAGCTGTTGAACGAATAGGAAGGTAGGTGCAAAATGTTAGAAATCAAGGATCTGGTCAAGACTTTCGGTACCATGACCGCCGTTGATCATGTGAGCTTCACGGTAAAACCCGGTGAGATCATGGGATTGATCGGACAAAATGGCGCAGGTAAAACTACGACTTTTCGAATGATTCTGAATTTCCTGACGCCTGATTCTGGCACCATTAGTTGGAACGGGCAACCACTGACGGCCAAAGATTACGATATCATTGGCTATTTGCCGGAAGAACGCGGGTTATATCCTAAAATGCGGGTGCAGGATCAAATTGTTTATTTTGCCCGGTTGCGGGGTATGAAAACAGCTGAAATCAAAGCGAGGATTCCGGAATGGCTGGAACGGTTTCAGGTTAAAGGTAAGGCTACGGATAAGATCAAGGATTTAAGCAAAGGCAATCAGCAAAAAGTTCAAGTGATCGCGACAATGATACATATGCCAAAGCTGGTCATTCTTGACGAACCGTTTTCCGGACTCGACCCGGTTAATGCCAGTTTGTTAATGGCCGGCATCGAGATGCTTAAAGACAACGGCGCAGCGATTATCTATTCCAGCCACGATATGGCCAATGTTGAAGCCATTTCGGATCATTTGGTGATGCTTAAACAAGGGCGTATGGTCTTGAATGGTGCCGTAAATGCCATTCGGGAAAGCTTTGGCCGCACAAAACTGTTTATTGAATCTGGCTTGTCGGAAGCGGAATTACAAGCATTTGACGGGGTGACACGTCTTCGTCAGCACGGACAGGAGTTTGAGTTGACACTGGCGGATCCCGCAGTAGGACGGCAAATTTTTGCCAAAGCGGTAGCAAATGGCTACATACCGGAATTTCGCCAACAACCGCCTACCCTTGATGAAATTTTCCGCCTGAAAGTAGGTGAATCAAATGCATAAGTTTTGGGTCGTCATGAGTCAGGTTTACAAAAAGAACGTCAAAAGTGGTTCGTGGATTTTCCTAGTGTTGTCGCCATTGCTTTTTCTGGCAATTGGGGTCGGCATTGCGTTTTATGTAGCCAAAACACAAGCACCTGCCCAAGTGGCCGTTGTCAGTGACGTTAGCGCCGTGGGTCAGGCATTAAGCAAACAAAGTACCGATGACTTAAAGTTTAAGGTTTATTCGTCAGATAAAAAAGCCAATGCTGCTTTAAATGATGAGAAGATTGACGGCGTTTTAACGGTGAAGGCCGCTGACCATTTCCGTTCCCATTATGTAGCGCGCGATAACGGGCAAACGGTTGACACGTCGACCCTTGTCACCGCACTGAGCGGCCTTAAGCTCAGCAGTACCGCTGCCAGCATGCACTTGACGCCTGCACAAGTTACCGCCTTAACGCAACCGCCTGTGGTTACCTCAAAAACAGTCGCGATTGAAGATGGCAAGCAAGTACCCAAATCAGACTCCACGCAACTCATGAACCATGGTGTTGCCGTTGTGTCGATGGTGCTGATTCTGATGGTGACGATGGTTTACGGCTCCATTCTCGCGCAGGAAATCGCGACGGAAAAAGGCTCCCGGATTATGGAGATCCTTTTATCATCCGTCAGTGCCACGACTCAGTTCTTCGGTAAACTGGCCGGGATCTTCGCCTTGTTGTTGACGCAGCTGGCAATTTATCTTGTTGCCGGATTGATTGGTTGGCAATTCCTTAAAAACCAAAGCATGGTCGCAGGGGTCTTGAAACAGTTTGATTTCTCGATTCTATTTTCCGGGACTACTGGCATGATCGCGATCTTCTTTGTTATTGGAACACTAACATTTTCGGTGTTAGCTGCCTTGACGGGTTCGCTGGTTTCCAATCAGGAGCAGGTGCAACAAGCTGCTATGCCGATTAGCATGCTGGGTTTAGTTGGCTACTTCATTACCATTGCCGCGCAGTCAGGTGATTCAATGCTTGCTCAAATAGCCAGTTATGTGCCGTTTTTAAATGTCTTCGTGATGCCGACGCAAATGTCACTGGGACGAGCAAGTATGGGCGAAGCGTGGATCAGTATTGCAATTAGCATCGCCTTCTTGGCCTTATTTACAATGTTCACGGTCAAAGTCTATCGCAACAATGTGTTGGTTTACTCAGGCTCCGGCTTGTGGCAGTCGATGAAGACATCCTTTAGCATCTGGAAGTCAGAGCGGCATGTCGTAAAAAGATAAGCTGAAAAAGAAATTGTGAACGCTTGACTGAACGGGTAAATAAAAATGGCTGGCAAAGATGCATTTCAACATTTGACGAGCAGCGTGCTGTTTACAATTTGAAAATAAAAACGAGTGCAATTTTTCGTGTTAAGCTGCAGCGAAAATTGCACTCGTTTTTTAGTTTTATGCGCTAATTTGTTAATCGTCAGCCTGCTTTAGCTAATTTCATCATGGCTTTAGTCCGCGCCTCACCAAAATGTTCATTTTCGGCAATGAGGATTCTTGCGCAGGCATAACTGTCCGCTAAGGCGTTGTGATGGTGCTCAAGCGGAATCTTGAGTGCAGCACTGACTGTATCCAAACGATGATTCGGTAACTTTGGTAAAAACTGCCGTGATGTTTTAACCGTATCAATGACCTGATAGCGTGGCGCGGCAATGCCATAGCGATCAAGTGTCAAGCGCAATACGGAAACGTCAAACGGTGCGTTGTGGGCGGTGACAATCCGACCAGGCGTATAAAACATTTGAATATGCGGCCAAACCCGATCAAAAGTCGGCTGGTCTTGAACCATATCAGGTGTAATCCCGTGAATCCGAATGTTTTGCGGGTCAAATTGCATCTGCGGGTTGATCAGTGTGTAAAAACTGTCAACAACTCGATTTTGTTGCACGACGACTAAGGCAAGCGAGCAAGCCGAAGCCCGTTTGCGATTTGCCGTTTCAAAATCCATCGCAATAAAATCCATGTCATCTTCTCCTAAACTAAGTCCTGAGTCACCAATTCGACGGGACAGTGATCGCTGCCCATAATTTGCGTTAAAATCTTAGCATCCTGAATGTAAGGTTGAAAGGCTGAGCTGGCGACAAAATAATCAATCCGCCAGCCGGCATTGTTAGCTCGCGCGTGGAAGCGATAACTCCACCAGGAATATGTGACCGTATCCGGGTAAAAATGGCGGAACGTGTCAATGAAGCCACTATTGAGCTGTTTGGTAAAATCAGCACGCTCTTCATCGGTAAAGCCGGCGTTGTGGTGATTGGTTTTGTCATTTTTCAGGTCGATGGGTTCATGGGCAACATTTAAATCGCCACAGTAAACGAGTGGTTTCTTTGCTGCCAGTTCATTCGTGTACGCGAGAAAATCCCGATCCCACTGCTGGCGATAATCGAGTCGTTTGAGCTCGCCACCGGAATTAGGCGTATAGACCGTCATTAAATAAAACTTGGTATATTCAAGCGTAATGATCCGCCCTTCGGTATCATGTTCAGGGATGCCCATGCCATACGTGACATTCAGCGGCTTGTGCTTAGTAAAAATGGCGGTTCCCGAATAACCTTTACGTTCGGCATAATTAAAATATTGATAGTAGCCGGGCAAATCGAGTTCTACCTGACCAGCCTGCATCTTCGTTTCCTGAAGACAAAACCAATCTGCATCCAATTCGTTAAAAATCGTCATAAAGTCTTTTTTTAAAACTGCTCGTAAGCCGTTTACATTCCATGAAATCATTTTCAACATGCTTCACTCCTATCGCTGCTATGCGCCTTCATTTTACTAGACTTTACGGGTGAATGCGACTGGTGCTCATAGGT
>NZ_JBVAYD010000042.1:0-12170 GCF_055413445.1 Lacticaseibacillus sp. 22
TATACTTAAACTTCGTTAATCGTGCAAAAAGAATGTTGGCTGCCATGCCGAAAAGCATAATCAGTGCAGTGGCGGTACCGAAGTTTTTGATTGCAATAGCAATAATAGCCTCATTGTTTGGAACCACCCCTGTGACATGAAAGGCTTGTTGAAACATCTTTCCAAACGGTGTCAACGATCCTGTAACAACACCTGCGCCGGACGTTAACACTAAAAACCCCACAAAAGTTTTTATCCCACCCTTCAACACATCACTAACATGTTTGCGTTGTAAAACCAAACCTAGGATTGCAATTAAAGCGACTAGAATTGCAGGTGTGCTAGCAATATCAACTAAGACCTTCAAGAATCCATTCATCTTATTAATCCTCCTTTCGGCGACGATTTAACCTTGGCTTTGGTTTGTTAGAAGTGGCTCTAACTTTTCTTTTAATTCCTTTTTATCAATAATGCTGTCGAGAACAATCACATTCTTTAAGTTACTGAGACTATCAGCTAAATCTTTCCCCACGAAAAAGTAATCGGCACTCCCTTCCATCGCGCTACCGACATCAAAATGAGCAGTTTCCACATTATTTACTCCAAGATCTTTTAAAATGCCTTGAATATTCATCTCGACCATGAAACTTGACCCCAGTCCAGATCCACAAACAGCTGCAATTTTCATTTTATTTCGCTCCTTCACTTAATACTGAGATGATCTCTTCATCATTCTGAGCGTTTAACAAACACGCCAAGTTATGCTCATCGGAAAGTATCGTTGTCAGCTGTGCCAATGCTTTTAAATGCATTGTATTATCAACAGCAGACAAACAAATAAATACTGTTATGGGATGCTCTTTTTGTCCCAGTAATAAAACTGGATGGCTCATCTTTAGAACTGACATGCCTACCCTTTTCGCCCCTTCTTCTGGCCGCGCGTGAGGCAAAGCGATGCCTTTCCCTATATGAATAAAGGCTCCATATTTTTCAACCTTGTTAATCATCGCCTCGATATAACGCGGTTCAATAAAGCCAAAATCCTTCAGAGGTCTTGCAGCAAGTTTGATCGCCTCTTTCCAATCTAATGTCTTATCAGAAAATTGAATCATTTCCCGAGTGATTAAATCATCAAGCATTGTTCGAACACCCTCTTTCGATGCGACTTCTCATCGATTTGTTCAGTAGTCGCTAATATAAATTCTCCCCAGAAGCGCCCTACCAAATGCATTTAAGACAGCTGTGCAGGTCTTTCCGCTGGATGAGAAATAGCTGCACTGGGAAAAGCGCTTTCAAATTTATCTGTTTGATTTTTTCATAATCAAGCGATTCAACGGTCCCTAATGCTTTAATACAAGATACATAAGGTGTTTACTTTTTGTTCATCTATCGAATCAAACATTGAGGAGGTTCAGAATTTCTTGTTAACACCGTTCGAGTCCTCTACTCAACTTAGATTTAAACCGGTTGAATCTTGAAAATCTTGTGTCATCTTACCCCACGACATCTCAATGTTGTTCGTTAGCCCAAATAAACCGCTTCGGCCAACGATATAGATATCTGGCCCCGCTTCCGCGATTCTGGGAAAGTTTCTGCGGTTTGATGAGCCATCCATCTCAATCAAATAATCATAATGATGCTCTGACCGAATCTCTTTTAAATCCACAATCTTACTCAACGCCTCTTCAATGAACCTTTGGCCGGCAAAACCAGGATCAACAGTCATAATCGTAATCTTGTCAACTAGATCAATAACAGGAAGGATTGTGCTGACAGGTGTTTCTGGATTCAAAACCACTCCAGCTTTCAACCCGGCCTCATGAATTTGATCAATAAGACGAAATGCGATGCCATTCAATACTTCGATATGCATACAAATCCATTCACACTTTAAATTTATCAGTTGATTAACCCAAAAAGCAGGGTCTTCAACCATCAAATGAGCTGAAAGAGGAAGCGACGTCACCTTTCTTACTTCTTGAATAAACCAGGGTGATAGACTGAGATTCTTTACGTAGTGCCCATCCATAATGTCAATGTGGAACGAATCAACCTTTGTGCTCAGAAACTTTAGCTCTTCACCAAATTGATTTAAGTTCATCGTCATTAAGGACGGTGAAAACTGAATGTTATTCATGACTCTTTACTACCTCCATTTCCTGGAAGTTCTTCCAATCTTCAGCAAATTGCGCAATACCACGATCGGTCAGTGGATGACTTTGTAATTCATTAAAGAGTTTTGGGGGAATCGTTGCAATGTGAGCACCACTTAAAGCAGCACATTCAACATGTGCGCGACTACGAATGCTGGCCGCAATAATTTGAGTTTTAAAATTATAGATATCAAATATCTTTCTTAATTTGCTTACTAATTCAATACCATCTGTGCCAATGTCGTCTAACCGCCCAACAAACGGTGATACAAAAGTTGCTCCAGATTTTGCAGCCATAAGTCCCTGAGTCACTGAGAAAACGAGCGTTACATTTGTCTTAATCCCCTCATCAGTCAAATAATGATTTGCTTGCAAGCCGGCCTCTGTCATTGGAAGTTTGATAACAATATTGCTGGCCCATTTGACCATTTGTTCGGCTTGACGAATCATTTCTTCAGGTTTCATTGCTGTCACTTCTGCAGAAATCGGTCCTGGTACAAGGTTTGCAATCTCCTTGACAACTTCCTCGAAATTCCTGCCTTCACGTGAAATAATAGTTGGATTGGTTGTCACACCATCTACAAGGCCTAATTTATTGATTCGTTTGATTGCTTCTACATCTGCTGTGTCAAGAAAAAACTTCATTCTTTTTGCTTCCTTTCATTTGCCAATTATATAAACTTGGTTTTTAAATGACTTTAATATCGTCTAAGTCGATATCTTCTTCCTCAGCTTGATTTATCTTCTCTAAATCTTCTTCACTCACATTCTTTTTTATGAGGGCCAATGTGAATGCAGTAACCAAAATATTAACAACTAATGCAGCAACACCAGCCCAAGGATGAGACATCGTTGGAATCATGAGGAATCCGCCAAATGGTACTGTGGCGTCTGCACCCATCACCATTGACACAGCACCACCAGCCGCACCGCCAACAGCAGTTGCAATGACACCTCGGACAATGTCATTCATAACTAAAGGAATAACTCCTTCAACAATGTTAATAACGCCCATAGGAACAGCTGACTTTAGCGTTTCTACTTCTACTTTCGTGTAAATGTTTTTTCCAAATAACTTTGCAACAAAGAATGCTAGGCCAAAACCAATTGGAGTTGCTGTATTGACCAATTGCAGAGCTGTAATCGGTCCGTTCAAACCTTCAGCTTGCAAAGTCAAAACAAACGCAAAGACTGTTTTGTTAATTGGGCCGCCATAATCAACACCACTTAGCAGACCAATAACTGCCCCGAAAACAAGTAAGGAAGATGAGCTTAGTCCCTTGAGAAAACCTGTCAGAATCGCTGTAAAGGCTGCTATTGGTCCTCCAATAACGTAAACCATTACAAGTCCACCTATAATTGAAGCAATAAAAGGAATCAATAACGTGGGCATTAATCCTTTTGCCCAAGCTGGAACTTTAACATATTTAAGAATTGCAACTACCAGATACCCGGCAATAAATCCACCCAAGATTCCCCCGATGAAACCCGCACTAATCGCATTAGCAGTTAGGCCAATAACAAACCCTGGAGCAATACCTGGTTTAGCAGCGATAGCGAAGGCAATCCCCGTGGAAATCACAACGGGTAACATGCCAAGTCCTTTTCCGCCCATCGTGGCCAAAGCATCCCAAAAGCTGAATTTACCCTGAACTAGGGCATCTTGCGCGTGTCCTCCGAATGCCATCCCGATTGCAATGAGAAAACCAGCTCCACAAACAATAGGTATCAAGTATGAAATCGCGGTTAACAAGTTTCCTTTAAGATTGAGCGACTTTAATGCTTTCATCTTTATCCCTCCTCAACTAGTGTGCATTTAAGTTCAGACAGATGCTGCAATGATCTCTTTTGCCTTGGCAATCAATTTGTTTGGCGATTTAATGGCAATCTCTGTAGGTACTTGAATGATTTTCTTACCTTTAAAGCGCTCCTCCCCAGAAATCTTGACATCAATCGCCAAAATAACGATATCAGCCTCTTCTATTTGTTCGGGGGTAAGTTCGTTCTCAACACCAATTGTCCCTTGGGTCTCAATATGAATTTCAGAACCCGCGTTTTTACCTGCAGTTTCCAATTTTTCTTGGGCAATGTAGGTATGCGCAATACCAACAGTACACGCTGCTACACCAACAATCTTCATCTCAAACACTCCTTTTCATTTAAACGCAGCAATAACATCACTCGTGTCTTTTGCATCAAGAAGACGACTAACAACCTCTTCTCTCCCTAACTTTTTTGCAAAAAGTGACAAAAGCTTCAGATGATCCCTTGCTGACTCCTTGTCGTCTCCGACAGCAAACAATATGACTACTTTTACCCCTTTTCCATCAAGTGTTTCCCATGGTATTTCCTTCTTGTTAATTCCAATCGCCACACCAATTTTTTTCACGTGTTTACTCTTGCTATGAGGAATGGCAATATAACCACCGATGCCAGTCTGGCCTTCCAACTCACGTAGATAGACATCGTCAACAAAAGCAGAAACATCATCAATATAGCCATTGGTAAATAGATCTTGAGCCAATTTAGTTACAACTTCCGACTTATTATTCACATTTAATCTCGTATCAACGATCTTAGGATCAATAATATTAATTACATCCATACTCCAAACCACCTAGTTAATTTTTTGGTTTACTTCGAGTTGCATTTATAAACATTTTTTGATGGTTAGGACAACAATTTCAGCAACAATTCCGGATCATCTTCCGATAGCAATTGCTCTATAAGTTCATCCTTACCAAGCTGTCTCATGATATCTACGAACTGCATTTTGACGTTACGAGATTCATCCGACTTAAGAAGCATCACAATCACCACTTTGATGTCATGGATATCAGAAGACCACGTGTCAATGCTTCTTTGAGTTTTGATTAAAAGAAGCTTAGACCTTTGAATGTAGTTGCATTCAGCGTGCGGCAAAACAATACTTTCCGCAATCTGAATATTTCCTTGGGCTTCTCGATCCACTAATTCGCGAGAAAGTTTTTTTGCATTCTCAATGTCAGAAGGGAATTCTTGCTTTACAACAAACTGGTAAACTTCCTCTCTGGTTTTTAAGTTGACATTAGTGAATACTAAGATCCGATCAATTTTCATGCCGAATTCCCTCAATTGTCTTTTGAATCCTTGCTTGATCTTCTGTCGTCAGCATTGCACTGACTAGCAACGATGCAATGGGAACTTTCTCTTTAAGGCCCACTGTTGTGATGATCAATTCTACTTTTGGATATTTTTCGAGATATTGTTGATACTCTCGAGTATTAATGACGTCAACAATCTCCAATTCCGGAAAATGCTTTTTTAGCTTCGTTTTTAAAAGTTCAGATGTTCCAATTCCTGTAGTACACATGACAAGTGTACGTATAGGTAATTGATGGGCCTCATTCATGCGAGCAAAATAAAGTGTAATAAAACCATTCTCGTCATCGCTTATTACGGGCAAATTAAACTTCTTACTTACTATCTTTGAAACCTCTGTCACAATTTTGAAAACACCCTGATATGAAAGTTTTATCTGCTCCAATAAAACATTCTTCACACGAATACCATTTCTCAAGCGATTCAACATTGGCTTTACGTGATTAGCTAATTCGTGAAAGATTGTGGAACTATTGACCGCTAAGTTCAGACGTTGACCGACTTTCGACAAATAAAAATCGGCTACCTTTGTGACTTCATCTGAAAAATTTGGAACTTGACTAGTTTGGTCAGGTAATCTAGAAGATATTAAATATTGAAAGAGATAATACTGTTCAACTTCAGGCAATTGTTTATTGAGATATATCCCGATACTTTGAATGGTCTTTTCTGCAATCTTGGCAATTTTTGGCTCATCATTCATCACTTGTCTCTCTTGAACAGTTAGCTTTTGATCTCCAGTGTCTACCGCAACTTTTTTCACTCGCGAGATAAGGATATACAGATGTGAAAACAAATTGACATTGTAGGGATACGGGACCTTTTCGCCGAGTGTCTTTTCAATTTTGCCGATTTGCTCTGTTACTAGTGCGACATCAAATTGATTAAGTTCGCTATTTGTCGTGCTCTTCAGGTCCTCAATATCCACAACATCAAGTGTCTGTAATAATTCCACGATGGCTTTTCTAATTTCAGGTTCCTCTCCAGTTATTTGTAACGCTCGATTTTTTCTAGCCAATTTTAAGTTGTAATTTGAAAGACGCTTATTAATCGCTTTTTCGTCATTTGCAATCGTAGAATCTCTAACATAAAAGTCTTCATACAACTGACTCAGCTTCAACCACTTAGGCGATGCCAGCAACAATTCTTCCATCACTTTCTCTTGCCGAGTAATAGGAGAAATTTCCGCAACATCACTTTGAAATGTCTTTCGCTGTAAGATAAACTCTTCGTGATTTAGTCGATATCCCCTCCCCTTGGCCGATTCAATTACCTTGAGACCTGGCTTAGCGTTATTGATTTGTTTTATAAGACGATAAACAGTCTTCTTCGACAGATCTAGATGTTTGGCAATTTCATCAGCAGTTGTAAACTCATTAGTCTGTGCCAAAAAAAGTTGAAGTTTATACTCACGTCCATTTTTTAACATCATAGTTAGCCTCTCCTGTACATTAAGCATATTCGAATTTTTTGAAAGCGCTTACCTGAGATTTGTCCATTGCACTGGTCATTTTTTACATTTTCTTTTTAAAGAATCTGCAAATCGCCTCTCTCAGTCTTAGCATTCCACGGATTACCCAATGGAGACAAAGTGCAGATTTTCTTGTTTTCACCAACTTTGTTCGAGATGAACAGTCGCTTACATTCCAAAAAGTAGACCCTTTTTCCTTCACTTAGGACACGAATTGTACCTTGATCAGTATTGCGCATGAAGATGCGCTAATACCAGCAATAAACAATTAATCACCCTTCATAATCGCTTTAACCCGTATTTGTTCAATTGCTAATAAAAAGCGCTGATATCTCCTTGATTTGGAAAATATCAGCGCAAATTTAAAAAGTCTGCCATCACTTTTTTGGCACGAATCATGCTTGTATGAAAGCCCTACATCCCCTATGATAACGATAACGTCCCCATCCGAACTTTCCTCCTCGAAAGGACTCCCACCATGTCACAAGCACAGCTCAACAACATCCAGCGCACGCTCCTCGGATTCATGACCTCTCCAATCCCGACGAAAATCCTAAATTTCACCGATGAAGACACTGTCATGACAACTTTGCAGACGTTTTGTACGACGATGTACATGCAGACTGGTCATGGCATTCAAGGTTGGACTGATACCGATCAAATTTTGACCGCCGTTGTCAATCAGCTGCGACCTTATCAAAAGAATCCGCAAGAGTATGGCAATCGACTTGTGATTCTTCAGGTGTTTTTGACGTTAATGGTTCAGCATCACCTACCCGATCCTGACGCTTTCATCAAGGGTATTGCCAAGCTTGGCCGCAGCCACATGATCTCAATTAGTCCTGATAACTTCAATCGCGTCACTTTGCTTAACGCTGCCGGACTTGAGACTTACTCAGAGCTCCCGGAGATGCAATACGTTCAGTCTCGCGGGATTTAAATTAAACATGACGTGGGTATGCGCTGCTCAGGCCTATGCTAGTCAGGTGCCGCATGCCACAAAAATCGGTCGCTACGAATGGACGACAGTAACTGGCAATCGAATGTATCGTGAAGGCTTCTCCTTGGCAACACATTTACGGAGAAGAGATCTTTACGCAACCGAATTTATGGGCATGCCAACACCGGTTTTCATTGCTTTCATGATTGACTTCCACACCCGAATGTACGCTGAAGCCTTACAGACACCCAAGCGATGGACTCCCGATGCACTACAGGCATTGCTGGCGGATGTCAAAAAATCCTTGCCCGCAACCGGATGGCGCCGGTATCTGCGAGTTGTGCAAGCAGCGGTGACAGCTTTGGCCGATGAAGGCACACTGCCACGTAAGCAGGCCATGGCGTTGCTGCGGAGATTGACAGCAGTGATGAAACATTAAATCTTTTGTGGATCACAAAGTTTTGACGATCATGCTAATAACCTATGACATTCAATTCTCCATAGACCTTTCGCCAAGATCTTTATTCAGACAAAGATTAGCATCATTGCCCGACAGTCCAATACACATTTCATTAATAACCTGCCACATCATAAAAACAGCGATGCAATTGACCCTCCTTATCCACACGGGTCAATCGCATCGCTGTTTGTATTTTTTAAGCAGTTATAGAAATCTTCAACTTAAGCCCCAGCCCTGCTGCATAACGATTCAAAGTATTGAAAGAAGGAACGGAGTCAAGCCGCTCAATTTTTGCTAGCTGTGGTTGCGTCATGCCAATCTTCTTGGCAAGTTCGCGCTGTGAAATCCCGCGCCGAATCCGTTCGCTATGGAGTTTGGCAAGTGCATCAATAATGTTTAATTCTTGTGGAGGCATTACTGCATCCATTTTCTTTTCAAACTTATCCCAAGACGCCATGATGGTTTTTTCTTTCCCAGCAGCCAATCTTCGCCAGAAAACCGTCTTGGCACCTCACCAAAGCGGGCTTTTCTCAAGCTACTGCCGCGTACTGATGATGCCAAACTCGCTGACATAAATCAATAGCAATTTGCTATCATACGCATCATTTTCGGTTGCGCTTCACAAGCTCACTCCTCATCCGCCAACCGTTCCAACGCCCGCTCCAACTTAGCAATCTCATGCTCCGTCGTCTCCAACTTCGCCAGCACTTCCTCCAGCGTGAGCCCTTCTGAACTATAACCCTTATACCGCGCGCTGATATAATCCTCGTCTGCCAGCCGGCGCGCCGCTTCCCGTAAGTCACCAAGCCGCGCGACTAAAGTTTCAAAATCCGGTTTTGCCACTGGATCGCCTCTTTCTGTCTCTGACTTCGCATCAAGACGTTATCCTACCAAAAGGCTACCCTTTTGCTTCTCCTCACCACTTCAAAAGTGTTTTCCTTCACCAAAAGGCTGCCTTTCTGCTTTTCTCGCCTCATCAAGGGTATTTCACTCTCTCACCAGCAGGTTGTCTTTTCACCTGATACTCACGCCAATGCATTCGGTGCCGCCATCTGTGGACCCTTACCTTCATATGCCAGCACCCAATCATCATAATTCCACATTTCCGTGGCGCGGCGATTCCTAAAGTAATCCCAGTATGACTCGCGCTCCACTTCAATAACGCGATTGTCCGGCCCGATCGTCACCCAGTTGTAGGAACCGTTGCGGTGGGCAAACTTGATCCAGTAAACCGGTGTGCTGATGCGTTCGCCATGATCGAAGTAGTGGCGCTCCTGGCGTTCAGTGCGCATGTAAGTCAAGTTGGCAGCGTATGTCGAATCCAGCTGCTGAAACAGTTGGCTTGCTTGGTGACGCGCACGTTCAGCAGCAGGCAGTTTTCCACCAGCTTTAAAAGTACTGTCGTTGAAACTGATCACGGTTCCCGCTTCATTCCGGACCAGCGTCATGTGTGCGTTGTTTGGCGTGATTTCAGCGGAAGTCTGCAAACGCTCGACTGTCACCGGTTCACCGTTTCTGGTTCGCGAGGTTGTCTGAACCACATGATAATCTGCCGGAATCCCTAAAATCGCCATCACGTTTTTCATCGATTCGCATCCTCTTTCGTTTTATTGAGCACGTCAAGTATTTGTTCAAACCTAACCTTGTCCGCAGCTGCCAGTTTCGCGGTCAGCTCTGCCTCGTACTCGGCGACAATTCGGCTTACGCGCGGCACCAATGCCCGCCCCTCTGCCGTCAAGCTGATCACCCAGGCGCGCTTATCATCTGCCGCTTTTTCCTTGGTGACCAGTCCCAGCGTGATCAATTGCGCCAAGCGTCTGGTCACGTTGCTGGCGTTAAGATGAATCTTTTTGAAAAGGGTATCCTGCCGCATGTCGTCAACGCTGCCTAACTTCAAAATAAAGTAATAATTACTGGCATTGAGTCTGGTTGGAGTCAGCCGCAGATCCAAGTCGTGTTGAATCTGGCGGGCCAGAATGTTCACCCGCGAAATCAGTTCATCTGGTTCTGAATCCATTTTCCATCCTTCTTTCTTAACATGATCGCGGCAAGTAAAAAGAGGTTTGCGGCAACAAGGAAACTCACTCGTTGTGCGGCCAATAACGCTGCCGGTGCGGTTTTGGCAAGGTTACGGGCGGGCGTCATCATTGCCAAAACTTGATAAAACACCAAGCTCGAAAAGGCGCTGCCGATGCTCATTCCTAACTGCCGTGCCAGTGATGTTGCCGCACCCACCTGCCCGCGCATTTTGGCATCAACGCTTTGAATCAGCATGACGCTGTTGGGATTGGTAAACAGCGCGGTTCCGACAGCGAAGGTCATGGCGACCAGTATAAATGGCCATAGCTGTTGGCCACCTGGTACCAAGGCAAACGCCAAATTACTGAGCACCAGCAATCCCAGACCCACTTGCATTAGCCGCCCTTGGTCAACGCGATCGCTTAAAACGCCCGCCAGCGGATTGGCAACGAGCGAAACCAGCGGCGGTAACATCAACAACATCCCCGCCAGCGCAACCGGCAAGCCGAGCAGCACTTGCAAGTAAATCGGCGCCAGCAACGTGAAAAAATACGCCCCGATATAATTCAGCAATGATGCGCCTAAATTACGGCTGAACCTGGATTGCCGAAACAGCTGCACATCCAATAAAGCGTGGGCTGCATGACGCTCAACTTGCCAAAATCCCAAACCGCCGACAACCATCAGTGCCAGCAAAACGCCTGACACAAGGGGTTGGCGATTAATCTGCAGTATCACCAACAATCCCCCCAGCAGTAGAAGTATCAGGAATCCGCGAATATCCAGTTGTACTTTTGCCTGCGACCGTGATGCGCGCGGAAATACCAGCCATTCAATCACCACACACGCTAAGCCAATCGGTAAATTGACCCAAAAAATAAATCCCCACGGCAGATGGCTTAAAATCAAGCCGCCAATTCCCGGACCAGCCAGCGCGCCTAACGAAATAAAAATCGACTCAACTCCCAGCGCCCGTCCCAGCAACGCCGGTGGAAAAACATCGGCAACAATGGCATAACTCGTTGCCATGGTCATACTCGCCCCAACCGCCTGAATGACGCGAGCCGCCAAAACCAACTGGAGATTCACCCCTAATCCAGCCACCGCCGAGCCAAGCAAAAACCAATACGTCCCGTGAATAAAAAGTCGCGTTCGACCAACTTGATCGGCTAACTGTCCAAAAAACAACAGACACACGCTGATCGTGGTCAAATACACCGTCAACAAAAGATTCACCTGACTAGGCTGCACCGCCAATGCCTGCGCGATCGTTGGAACCGCCACGACGACAATGGTGCCATCAATAATCACCATAAAGAAAAACAGCCCGAGCGTCATGAGTATCAGCCAGCGTTTGAACACATGCTCACCTCCAGCTGATAGTATAGTCGCATTTATTTGCGTGCGCAAGCAATTATTTTAAGGCTTTTCTGCCACGTATTTCTTTTAGCACCATACTTCTACTTCTCTTTATTTGCGGTTCACACCAGCACGTTCTGCTAACTCACGCTGGGTCAATCCTTGTGCTTCTCTTGCACTCATCAAGGCAACGGCACTATCTAGCTTTGAGGTTTCTTCTTCAAATCCCTCACGAAATTCGGGGTTCTCGAGTTGCTTTTTTAGGAACTCATCAAACTTGACTGTTCTTGCGCTCATTGTTTGCCTCCAACATATCAACTCATCCCATTTTTTTGGAATGCAGGGAACAAGACTTATATCGACTCTTAGACGGACAGCTATGTTCTAGTATTAATAACGCCTACAAGGTAAGATAAAGATGTCATAAAGAATGACTAACATGAAGTCGATTAACCTAGATCAGACGGAGGAAATTATGAATACGCGTCATCTTCAAATTACCGTTACTGTTATCATTATTATTGCGTTAATAATAACCTGGCTGACTTCAGAAAGAATCTTCAATTTATTGGTATTCTCCCTCATCGTCTTTGCAATTTTGTATCCACTATACCTTGTTCTTCGCGCCAACCACAAGCTAAAACGTAA
>NZ_JBVAYD010000043.1:0-12026 GCF_055413445.1 Lacticaseibacillus sp. 22
TTTATTTGTGAAGAGGGTATGATGCATTCAATAACGTGACCTGTTTAACGAGAATAGCGTTAAAGATGTTATTAAATCAACACTTCGAGAAGAAGATTAGCCTTAGCGCAAGCGTTGCAGAGAACCCGGATGGTGAAAAAGGGGCGTTGGCAAAAAGGTGAAGATGAGCTTCGAATAGTGATTCGTGCGGTTAACGCCTGCGGATCGGTTGCAGCCGTTATCCTGCCAGGTATCAACAGGTACTGGAGGCGATGTTTCGGCATTGCAAACGAGGGTGGTAACACGGCATGGCCGTCCCTTGACGACATTTTTGGTGGTCAAGGGACGGCCTTTTTTGAATTCAGCTTGTGTCGGTTTTGGTTGAAAAGTGATGATGAGGAGGCATTTTCATGCGAAGTTGGGAAAAATTAGTGCTAGTGGGTGTGGCGTTGTTGGCGTTGGTCAGCGTGATAGCTTGTGGAAAAACTACCAGCAGTACGGCGACTTCGAGCAATAAGACGATTGTAATTGGCAGCAGTGGCTCGGATTATCAGATCTGGCAACATATTGCGCAATCACCGCAAGCTAAAAAGGCTGGTGTGAAGCTCAAAGTCAAACAGGTGGCAGACGGCAATGTAACAAATTCGGCAACCGCTGAAGGGCAGTTAGATGTCAATGCGTTTCAATCTTACGCGTATTTCGAACAGTATAACAAGGCAAATCCAAGTCAAAAGTTGGCGGCACTTGGCACTACCTATTTAGAGCCGATGGGATTGTATTCCAAAAAATATAAGCGATTAAGTCAGCTTCCTGATGGTGCAACGATTGGCATTTCCAATGATCCGGCGAATGCAACGCGCGGTTTGTTGCTGCTGGCTGCGGCCAAGTTGATTACGTTAAAGCCGGATTTTAATGCCTTGAGTACCGTCAAGGATATTCAAAGTAATCCGAAACATTTAAAGTTCAAAGAGGTGGATCCTTCAGTTCAGGTATTGCCTGACCTAGATGCAGGATTGATATCAAATACGCGTGCTTTGGATGGTGGGCTAAATGTTTTAAAGGATTCGTTGGTGCATGAGAAGCTGAGTCAGGATACTCGTGCCAATGTGAATATTTTGGTGACGGCGGTTAAAAATAAAAACAAGCCCGAACTTAAAAAGTTAGTCACGCTTTATCACAACTCAACGATTCAGGCCTGGATCAAGAAGACTTTTTCTGGTACTAAAATTGAGGTGAATAAGCCGATTAGCTATTTACAAAAGAAATAGCTTTCAGACAGAGGCGGCTTTGCTAGGTATAAATAGACGTATTTTCTGGATCTGGCGCTAAAAGATAGCCGACTCAGCGTATAATAACAGTTGTATCGTTATCGAAAAAGCGAGTTGTCCAGTGAAAAGATCGGCGGATAATTGCTTAGCTGAATACCGTTCACCGTCATTCACACATAGACTCACGCTGACAATAGGAGGTTTTATATATGTGCTCATCCATGACAATTAAATCGCTTCAAGGGGATATTTTCTGGGGCCGAACGATGGACTATAACACGAGTTTCTTCCACGAGTCGCCTGCTGGTGGGGTGCCGGGGAAGATTGTGAGTTTGCCGGCGAATCAGACATTGCCAGCGCAAACGGCTACTTGGAAGACTAAATATGCCGCAGTTGGCGTTGGGGTCGATCAAAGCGTGGCGCTGTTTGATGGCGTCAACAGTGAAGGTTTGGCCGGGGACTTGCAGGTGCTGGTGGAATGCAGCTGGGCAAGTGCCGAGTCACTGGCGAAGCGCAATCTGAAGCCGATTAAAGGTGAGGAGTTTGTCACGTTGGCGCTGACGACTTGCAAGAATGTTGCGGAAGTGCGCGCACTTGCGAGTCAGTATGGACTGCTGGACGAGCCGTTTCAGTTTGGTGGTCAAGGCGTCAAGATTCCTTTGCATTACACGTTCGTTGATCCATCCGGTGCCGGACTCGTGATTGAACTGACTGGCCATGGTGCCTTCAAGCTGTATGACAGTGTCGGCGCCATGACAAATAGTCCGGAATACGGGTGGCATACAACCAATTTACGGAACTATGTCAGTCTTAATGATCGCAACTATCCGGAAGGGGCCGATCTTGGCGACCAACATCTGGAGCCGATTGAATTAGGAACCGGCTATGGCATGTTTGGCCTGCCAGGTGATTATACATCTCCATCCCGCTTTGTTCGGGCGATGTTCGTGTCGCGCAACCTCGACCCGTTCAATAGCAACGAAGGTATCCGCGTGCTTTACAATGCGTTCAAAACCGTTTTGATTCCTCAAGGTCTAGGCCGCGACCCGAAGCATTCGATTTTAACCGATTATACCCAGTACTGGTCCGGATACGACCTGAGTAAGCGCGCCATTTTTGTTCAAGACGCCAACACGTTAACCATGACGACCAAGACACTCGATCCGAACCTGACTGAAGTGACCTATGATGATTTGGTTAAAACGGAACAGTTTAATCAACTTTAAGTAAGATTTGCGGGCATGAAAATACGAACGGTGCCCTACGCTTAAGCGCCATTTCTTAAGCAGCAGGTTCAGCAGATTGAATAAGAAAAAAGACGTCTCAACCAAGTACGGATTTTGCCATACCTGATTGTGACGCCTCTTTTTATGCGGTTAATTAAAAACGCTGCTGGTTGACATGATTACTTTTTGTGGCGACCTTTCTGCCAGTCTGCCATGGGAATGACGCGATCTGATGGACCTGTCGCCGGTGTTGCCGCGGCTGTGGCTTTTGGGGGTGTCGCCGGTATCTTGGCGAGTGCTTCTTTGACCTGTGCTTGGGCGGTATCCGCCAAAGCCTTGAGTTGCGTTGCCGTCCAAAGATGCGAGTTGGCAGTTGACTTAATGAAGATTGCCAGCGATTTACCCAGTGCCTGCTGCTTATCACGCGGAACGATCTTCGTGTCACGCAGCAGTAGCAACAAAGCAGCGCCAATATCCTGGCTGGTCCACTCTTTAGGTTCGTGACCAAACATGTTTTGAATGGTTTGAATCAGGAAAAAGATGACCGCACCGAAGAACTCTTCGTCTTGAGCTGAATGCGGTAGTTGATGCCAGGTCTTAGAGTCGAAAAAGAGCATCAATTGTTCAATCAGCGTAGCCATGCTCGCTGAATCGATCGTCATGTCGTCATCGTCGTCAAAACGGTCGTCACGTTGGCCGGCACGTGGCGAAGCAAGATCGCCTTCTTCGACCAGTCCCAATACATAAGTCGTCGTGAGTAAGGCGCCCATCAACGCATCGACAAAATCAATGATGGTCAACTTAACGCGTTTGGTTCGAATCAACCAAATCATCATGCTCTTAATCAGCTCGGCAGCAATCGCAATTGCTTCACTACGCCGGCGATGCTTATCGTTGATTTGTTGCAGCGTGGTTTCGAGTGCGATTGAAACCGCCTCGGCTGAAAGGGTTTTAATCGTCGAGCGCAGATTTTCAAATGACTCGGAAAAAAAAGTGACGAGAATTGAACGGATTTCTTGGGGCGGAATTTTTGCGAAATCCGGATCCTGCATTAAGGCCGTGTAGTCGCTGCTTTTTTGAAAATCAGGCCAGTAAAGATCGATTTCGCGACTGGCGTGTCGTTGCAGTTTTACTTGATAGTCCATGATATGCCCTCCATATACGGTCATTGCGGGTTTTATTACCCTTAGTTTAACAGGTGCCAGGTGGTGCTCACATAAAAACTTGCTGTGGGTGACGAGAGAAAGTGCAGAAAAAATTGACGCTGAATTTTCATGCTAGTTAGCGGGGGTTGTGGCAGGGAACGGGGGATTTTTTAGCATTTAAAAACAGGCATCTAAAGATACATTACGCATCTCATATGCCTGTTACACTTTTTTGGTCAATAAACTTTTTAAATTGCAAATAGCGCGTGGTTATTCAAACATTTTCTTGGTTGCGCGCATTAAAGTCTTGATATCTTTGTCGTATCTTGGCGTGTGTACGAGGTGGCTCATCGGGATGCCGGTGAAGTGATAAGCCGCAATTTCGCCTGAACGGACCGCGCTTTGTTCGGTGAAGACCATCTGGAATGGCTGCTCGGCAAATTCACCGGTGAAAGCGAGGTTGGTTGAGTGGGCGGGAATGACTTCCGGTCGATCAACTTTGGCGCGATTGTTGAAGAGGGCCGAAGCATACGGCATGTAAACCGGAATGTTGTTGATGATGCTTGCCATGATTTCATCTTGGCGATCGCGAATGTTGCCAGGACCCGGATCGACTTTAGCAAGCTGACCGATCAGTTCCAATGCCATTTCCTTCCCTGTCATTTTGATGTATGGCTTGTTAACAAATTCACCATAACGACGTGGATATAGGAAGTAGCCCCACAAAACGGTTTCGTTAGGTTTTTGGGTGGTGAAGTGCGGTTGGTGATGCACCACAATCGACATCATCACGTCTTTTTGTCCAAGCGCGGTGATGGGCTGGGTGGATAAGAAAGAGTTCAACGCATTGCCAGGGATTTGGGTGGTAATGCGCTCGATTTCGTTGAGCAGCAAGTGATCCTTGGTGGTTAAGGTGAAGCTGACCCACTCGCTGGCTGCCCGATCCGCGAAGAACTTATCCGGGTTGCCTAGGTTGTAGAAGTGGTCCGTGGCTTGTTTCCATAAGCTAGCCGCGGCACCGTAGTCCATGTTTTCAACAGCAGGATGGTCAAAATCACCTTGAGTGGCTGAGTCGGTGATGGAGCCGTTAGTGAAGAAGACGGCGGTATCGTCATCCACGACCACATGTTCCGGCTTATCGGTTTCGGTGTTCAGCATTTTCAAACCGGTTACCGTGATTTCATCGGTCATCGCGGTGTCTTTAAACTCGAATGCTGTGACGCGGCGGTTGAGGATGATGCGGCAGCCTTGATCTTTAAGGTAATTGATCAGCGGCAACATGATGCTTTCAAATTGATTATAACGGGTGCGGTTGACGCCGACCAGATGCTCGATTTGGGTGAACTCGTAAATCATCATATGCATGTACCGTCGCAATTCCTGCGCTGAACTTTCAACGCGGAAGGCAAAAGTGGTTTCCCACATGTACCAGAAGTTGGTTTGGAACATATGCGGGTCATCTTTGAAGTAGTCGGCGATGCTGACATTGTCGAGTTTCTCTTCTTCCGAATCCGGCATCATAATCAGCTTGGTTAGCAAAAGGCGATCCTTGTTGTTTAAGCCAAGGTGACCGGCTTGGATAATGCCGATGCCGCCTTCCATTAACCGCGCCTTATCAAACGTCCGGTGCTGAGCGTCAAATTGCCGGGTATCTTCTTCCGCCGTCAATCCGGGTTCAGTTGCCGATGGAATGCGACTCAGCAAGTCCATCAAATCGACATAGGTTCGATAATTGAGCATCCGCCCACCGCGCGCGACGTAGCCTTTGGTGTTTTCCATTGGATGATATTTATTCCAATATTCGTCTGCTGTCTCTTCTGCTGGAGCGCCATCGTTGGACCCGTGATCGTCCAGAGAATAGAACGTAATCTGATCACCTTGCCAATGACCTTCTTGAATTAAATAAACAGCGGCCGCCATGTTGGCTAACCCCGCACCGATCATGATCGCCTTATGCTTGATCATTATTTTGCCTCCTAGCGACTTTCAAACTTCTTGTATGCGTCAGCGTCATCTTTAAACAGTTCCATTTTGTTTGCAAAGTAGCAAGCCGTGCCACCTGCAACCAGCGCCAATCCCAGCGCCGTCCACAAGAATTTTTTCATCATAAAACGCTTCCTTTCGCTTTCTGACTTCATTATAGCCAGGCGAAAAAGAAGCGTCTTTAGTCAAAATGTGATGTTTGTTCGAAAATTAACGTTCTTTTCCATGCGCCTGTTTGTGCACGATGAACGCAATTGAACCATTCAGCATGAGATCCGCTCGTTTGATCAGGTCACGCTCGGGTTCTTGCAAGGATTGGGCTAGCCACAATAGAATCTGACCTACGATGGCGGCACCATAGAAATTGCAAATATCGGCCACCATTTTCGCTGGGGTGGTGGGATCAATGTCGAGCACCACCGGCTTCACCATGTCAGTCGCTGATTGAAACAAAAACTCTTCCAGCATGTCACGGCCCACGGAATGATAGGCATTCAGGCAAAAGGCTTGGTTGGCAATGATGTAATCGAGCACCAGTTGATACTTGGCCTCCCAAGTCGCCGCACCGAGATTCTGCATGACTTTACGGCCAATATCGGCTTCCAGCGTCCACTTCAACAAGCCGTAGATGTCTTCAAAATGGTAATAAAAAGTGTTGCGGTTCACGTGTGTCGCGGCACTTAATTCAGCGATGGTAATGCGATCCAACGGCTTGTGGTGCATGAGGTCTTTCAAGGTCGTCGCAAATTGCATTTTGGTTTGGTCAGATGTGGCCATCACGTTTCACTCCTGTGGTTAAAAAATATCAGTTTACGAATGCGAAAAACCGCTTGTCTGCAAGGGATGCCGACAAGCGGAAATGAAAGTTACTTGACCTTTAGTGGCTTCAATTGGGCTTCGATTTTATCCAATGTCACGTTAGCTTCCAGTAAAGCCGCAGCGGCGTAAGCACCTTCCACAAAGGCCACGTCATAAACGTGCATCTGTTTGTCGCTGACCTCTTCGGCAATATCCAAATTCATTTTGGCACTGCCGAGGTCGTAAAAGACGAGCAACTCGGAAGCCGGATTGTCGTTGATTGCTTTTTGAATATGATCCAGATCCGTTCCGATTTGACCATCACTGGTACCGCCAGCCGTGGTGATCGGAACATCTTTGGCCACTTGTTTGATTAAAGTCTCAAGGCCGCTGGCGATGGCCGGCACATGGGAGACGAGCAACATGCCCATTGCCATGAAAATCACACTCCTTTGGTTTTTGACGGTAATTTGCTGAAACGCGTTCGCAGGGGCCAGAAACCTCCACGTAAGGACCTTAAACCTAAATGGCCAAAACCCAGCCATTTAGGTTTAAGGCCACTTACGTTCCGGTTTCTAACCGGCCCTGCTCTCGCTCTTACTGAAACGCGTTCACTGGCGCAGAGATCTGCGTGTAAGGACCTTGGTCGCAATGGCAAAACCCAGCCATCACGCCCAAGGCCACTTACACTCCGATCTCTAACCGCGCCAGTTCACGCTCTTGCCTCTAGGTATGCCTTTAGCAGCTCTCCAGTTGAGGCAGCGCCGGGATCGATGTGGCCGACACTTTTTTCGCCGAGGTAAGAAGCACGGCCGCGTTTGGCAGTCATGGGTTTGGTAGCTTCGACGAGTTTGTCAATGGCAGCATCGTCCAGCTTGCCTTGTTTGATTAAGTCAGCGGCAGGGGCCCAGACATCTAGCATGGTCTTGTCGCCTGGTTTGGCTTGGCCGCGTTTGGCAATGCCTTTTGCTGCCGCTTCAACCAGATCGCCGAAGTCAGTATCGGTTTTGGCGAGTTTGGCCATTTCCAGAAAAGCAGTGCCGTACAATGGACCGCTAGCACCGCCGACTTTACTGAGCATGGCCATGGCGATGGTCTTGAAGTCTTGGGCAAGATCAGCAGTTGGCGGCGTTTTTTCGAATGCAGCCTTGATGGCATTCACGCCACGCTCCATATTGTTACCGTGGTCGGAATCGCCAATGACCCGATCAAGTTCGGTGAGATGGTCTTTTTGCTGCGTAATGCGATTTTCGAAATTTGTCATCCATTTAGTCAAAATTTCAGCGGTTAACATCAGTATCCCCCCAGCCAACAGTGTGTGCAGATGCATTCAGATAGTTCAACCATTGCGGATCGTCTAGTGCCAGCAT
The DNA here is from genome assembly GCF_055413445.1 of Lacticaseibacillus sp. 22. Taxonomy (NCBI): domain Bacteria; kingdom Bacillati; phylum Bacillota; class Bacilli; order Lactobacillales; family Lactobacillaceae; genus Lacticaseibacillus; species Lacticaseibacillus sp. 22. The sequence goes on from NZ_JBVAYD010000043.1 coordinate 7,770, forward strand.
CGTCAGTGAAACCCCTGCCATGTCAAGTGATGTGACATAGTTGCCAGCCTTGGTGAAGTCAGCTTTAAGGCCTTGTGCGTGTAACTCGTTCAAAACATCACCCATGAAAATGTATTGTTCCGACAGCGGGGTTGCACCCATGCCGTTGACTAAAACGGCATAGGCATGCGCTTTAGGATCTTTAAACTCAACGGTTAACTTACCGATCAATTGTTTGGCAAGTGCTTTGGAAGTCGGCAACTTTTCCTGACCAGTGCCAGGTTCATTGTGAATCCCAACGCCAAATTCGATTTCATCAGGCTTGAGGTCAAAACCGGGTTTGCCCACTTCAGGAACCGTCGCGGCGTGCAGTGCAACGGCAAACGACTTGGTATTTTTAACCACAGCATCGCCTAACTTTTTGAGCTCATCTAGGCTGAGACCGGCCTCGGCAGCCGCGCCGATTATCTTTTCGACAAAAATAGTGCCGGCAACGCCACGGCGACCTTGTGTATACAGCGAATCTTTGACTGCCACATCATCGTCGACCACCACGGATTCAACGTCAATATCGTCGACACTGGCGAGATCCTTGGCCATGTCGAAGTTCATAACATCGCCGGAGTAGTTCTTGACGATCATCAGAACCCCTTCGCCTTGGTCAACCGCCTTAATCGCGGCATAAATCTGATCCGGGGTGGGTGAGGTGAAGACCTGACCGGCAACGGCTGCATCCAACATGCCTTGACCGACATAGCCGGCGTGCAGCGGTTCGTGACCTGAGCCGCCACCGGAGATAACCCCGACTTTCTTCTTCTGCTTGAACGCGGCGTCATTGCGGACGACCGCCGTTGTTTCAGGAATCTGTTTCAAATATTGCGGATAACTGGCAACAAGACCAGCAATCATTTCCGGGACAATATCGCCTGGAGCATTGATAATCTTCTTCATATTTGCAACTCCCTTCTAGTTATCAGTGTAACGCTTGCAGTGCTAAAAATCAGGTGGGATGCAAATAATAACAGAAGGTATTTGATCGTATGGCTGTAGGCTGGCAACCAGTTTTTTCATGATGATCGCAAGGTGTCAAAAATCGCCTCGTTAAGTGTGAATCCACTCAACAAGGCGATTTTCGGGCAAGCAATTAATCGGCGAAATCAGTAACGGTTTCGATGGTGTAATTGCCGCTATTTTTAAGTAATTTTGAAACCGGGCAGCGATTTTCAATTTCGTTGGTAAACGTCTTGGCCGTGTCAAGATCAACACCTTTGACCATAACCTGAGCGTGAACCAAGAATTGATACTCCGCGCGTTCACCAATGAAGGCAACTTTAACTCGGACCGCGCCTGTATGCGGCAAGCCGTGTTCCTTTTCAACGGCTTCTAAGGTTGCTTCCAGACAGGTGCTTAACGACAAGCCCAAAAGTTGTTCAGGGTTGGTGCCGGGATGATCGTTCAATGGACTGCTTGTTTGAACTTTAAGGCCGCCGGGAATATACGCGTGCCCCTCGAGTCCTTCATCGTTAATTGCTTCGGTTGTATACAGTGGATGTTGCCAACGTTCATCTGCCATTAGTTTTGCCTCCTAAAAATGAGAGTGCGCCAACCGGATTTCTGGGATGGCACGCGTTATGGGGTGCATATGCTGTTGCAACAACTACTGCTTCAACAGTAAATTGCGTGGTGAATTGCACAGCACATGTTTTAAAGATTCAACACATTAACAATTATAAGCGCTTACAAGGAATTTGCAATTTCTGGGGGAGAATGAACCCAAACGAGTATTCGTATGATATAACTTTTAAATTGCTTCTAAGCGTTAAATGACCCTTTCGAAACTAGACCCCAGATGAAGGATACGATGCTATGACTTTTTGCAAGACAACAAGTATTTCGTTTGAAATTGGTGTACGAACAGAGTATGCAGCGTAGAAGAATTCTGGACTTGATTTTGGCTAATAAGTTCCTGGCTACAGAACTTTGGAATTGAAATTATTTTTTGAGTTTCAGTTATTGCAGTAATAACCCTGACTATTGCAATAACTGAGCATATTGATCTTTTAGATGACGATAATCCTTAAACTTTTCTATTTCAAGATGTTGGTGGTTGATGAATATGCCAACATCAGTAACCCGTGCAAGTTCCGCTAAATTGTGCGACGAGACAATGACAAGTTTTCCTCTTTTACCTAAATCAAATATAGCTTTCTGAACAATATCAAGACTAGTTGGATCAAGCCCATTTAGCGGTTCATCTAATAAAATAATTGGAGTATCGACTAATAATACAAGTGTAATTTGAAGTCGTTGCTTCATGCCCATCGAGTATGTTCGGATTTTTTTATCAATGAATTTAGAAACTCCCAACTTTGCCATCATTGCTTCAACGTTACTTTGATCTAAATCATGTACTTTAGCGACTAAGTCAACGTAATCCCGCCCCTTCATCATGCCGCTAAATGAAGAAGCGTCATCAAAATAGGCAACTGTTTTAAAGACGTTGCTTCTTGAGTTCTTTTCATTATTAATCAAGATATTACCGCTGGATTGTTTGACTAGTCCGACAATCAAACGGAGAAGAGTAGTTTTTCCGGTTCCATTAGGTGCTACCAGACCATAGACTCCTGAATCATCAATGTGCATATTTGCTTGATCGAAGACGCGCTTATGTTTGTATTGAAAGGTTAAGTTCTTTATTTCTATCATACTGGTCATTTAGTATTACCTCCTTTGAAGTTTAATAACTAGAAGACCTGAAAACAAAAACATTATACCAAGACTTAGGGTGATCAAAATAACGGATAGCAAAGAACCTCCATTTTGAAAAATAAATCCATCAGAGATCATAGAAATATGCAGAGAAGCAAAAGGAGACCACCATCTGATTGGTAGTAGTGAGGCAAGAACGACAATTATACTGCTAACAAGTGTTTGGACAAGCGCATTACTTATCAGTGTTTGCAAAAGGCTACTTATTGAAAAGAAAAGGAAAATATTAATCATTAATAAAGAAATATCGGTCAAAACTATTTGCCACAACTGCATAAAATTTCCGTTCCAATCAAATATCGGATATTCTAAGCTACCTAGACTCGCGAAGGCTGCCGATATAAGAAGGAAAACCGCTGTGATTACCAATGTCATGACAAAATATGACAATATATTCAGCAAAAAGCCGCCTAAATATGCCTTTTCCTGGCTAATATTAAGCATTTCTAACCAGTCATTTCCACAGCCTGAGGATTTTTTAAATCCGATTTGAGCCCACCAGCCTAAGATCACTAAGCCAAAGATGGTGCTGAGGACATTAAAAACTAGTTCGTGGAAGAGATGTTCCAAAAAGTAAAATCCATGAGTGTAAAATCTTGTCGAAAATTGCATCGAATACTTTTTAAAAGTTAAGTCATCTCCTCCAAAAGTCAACTTTGTGCTTTCATTAGTCAGTAAACGTGCTGGGAAAAAGGGCGTTAATTTGTTAGACGCTACAAGGTTAAGTTCATTAATTGTGTTTTGATATTCGCCAGATGTATACATGTTTGTTATATCAATAGAGATAGGTGTAAAAGCGTTTTTAATTCTGGTTCCGAGCGAGGAAGTCCCGTTATTATTTCTTCTTATGGAAAGTGCCTCTAAGTATTTTCGGTTATATTCATCTGGCCCAGACTTGAGCGCCTGATATTCGTACTTTATTTGTGCCCTCAATGATGAATCCCTTTTTACCGCCGGAGCCTTTAGCTTCTCTTCAATTTGTGATCGGTAAGAGTTAACGTACTTCTCTTGATTCTGTATTTCTATGAAAAATAATGTAAATAAGATAGCTAAAGTAATGAAAAGAGGCCATAAAAAGGGAAATGCGTTTTTTAACACCTTATGCTGCCATTTAATTAAAATCATTTGACTTCCCCCTTTGGCCGCTTATCAATATACTGATTGATGCTATAATTAATAAAATGGTAAACAATGTCAGGACTAACATTGAGCTGACATCTGGTGTCACATGATCTTGTATAATATAAAAGGGATTTGTATTTACTTGTATTTCGGTGAAGTTCCATGTCATAAAAAAACCGAATCCGGTGCATATAGCGAATGTTACTAGAGACAATATTGGGTTTTTAAGCAGGCTCAACAATAATCTGTAGATACTTTGTGTCAACCAGCAAAGCACTATGAGAATCCAAGTCTCCAAACAGGTTTCTTTGAATATCGAGTTCCGAAAAGAGGGCCAATAAACATTCCAGTTTAGTGAAGATGAGGTTGGGAAAAGGCCTTTACTAA
>NZ_JBVAYD010000044.1:0-10151 GCF_055413445.1 Lacticaseibacillus sp. 22
GGAGGATTTTATGGATAAGATTTTTGAACAGTTGGACGGGCTTTTGGTTCGTTATGAGGAACTAGAAGAGTTGATGTCGGATCCTGAGGTTATCAGTGATACGAAACGTTACTTGGCTTTGTCCAAAGAAGAAGGCGGCATGCGAGATGTTGTGGCTGCCTATAAGAAATATAAACAGGTGCTTTCTGATATTAAAGAAAGCGAAGAAGTGCTTCGTGAGAGTAAAGACGAAGACATGGAAGCGCTGGCTAAGGAAGATCTGGAGGACTTGCAGAAGCAAAAGGCCGATCTTGAAGAGAAGATTAAGGTGCTGATGCTGCCTAAGGACCCGAATGACGATAAGAACATTATTATGGAAATTCGCGGGGCTGCCGGTGGTGACGAAGCGAGTCTTTTTGCTGGCGACTTGTTGAATATGTACATGCACTATGCGGAACGGCAAGGCTGGAAGGCGGAGATTGTTGATTCAACCCCTACTGAAGTCGGCGGTTATAAAGAAGTCGTCGTGATGATTACCGGTGACAACGTATACTCCAAGCTTAAGTACGAAAACGGTGCCCACCGCGTGCAACGGGTTCCAGTAACCGAAAGTGCCGGCCGGGTGCATACCAGTACCGCAACTGTTGGTGTCATGCCGGAATATGACGAGGTTGATTTGAAGATTGACCCTAAAGATATTCGGACGGATGTTTACCGTTCTTCCGGTGCCGGTGGTCAGCATGTCAACAAGACCAGTTCAGCGGTCCGGATGACCCATATTCCAACCGGGATTGTTGTTTCCATGCAAGACGAGCGTAGTCAGCAGGAAAATCGTGCCCGGGCCATGCAAATTTTACGGTCACGGGTTTATGACTATTACGAAACCGAAAATCAGGAAAAATACGATCAAAATCGTAAGAATGCGATTGGGACCGGTGATCGTTCCGAACGCATTCGAACCTATAATTACCCACAAAATCGGGTAACCGATCACCGTATTGGCTTGACGCTTAATAAGCTGGACCGCATTATGAATGGCGAACTGGATGAAATTATTGATGCGCTGATTGTCCACGATCAGGCGCAGAAGATGGAATCGCTCAATGTCTAAAACATATGCTGAGGCGCTCAAGTGGGCGTCTTTGTTATTGACCAAGCAAAAAGTTGATCCCGACGGCGCTCGGTACGTCCTCATGACACGCGCTGACTGGACGCCGAGCCAATTGATTTTGCATCGCCAAGATCCGATGCCGGATGCTGCCTGGCGTCAATTTCAGGCGGATGTTGCGCGATTGGCCAACTTTGAGCCGGCACAATACATTACCGGTCAAGCGCCTTTTTTTGGCACGATGTTTGCTGTGACCCCAGCGGTTTTAATTCCCCGATTTGAAACCGAAGAACTTGTTGCATGGGTTGCAGAGGAGCAAACGAATGCACAAACCGGCCTCGATATGGGGACAGGCAGTGGGGCGATTGGGTTAACCCTCGCCCGTCAGTTGCCACAAATTGACATGACGTTGAGCGAGGTTTCCCCGTCCGCTTTGGCTGTCGCGAAGCACAATGCCGCGGCACAGAAAGTGAACGTGCATTTTGTGACCAGTGATTTATTCAACCACCTGCCTGGACGCTTTGATTTTGTGGTGACCAATCTGCCTTACATTGCGCCTGAAGAAACCTCGGTGATGGATCAAAGTACGTTACGGTATGAACCCAAGTTGGCGCTGTTTGCTGATCATCATGGCTTGGCATTATTTGAACGGTTTGTCACTGAACTGCCGCAACATCTAAACCCGCATGGCGCAGCGTATTTGGAGTTTGGCTATCATCAGGAACCGGCACTGCGACAATTATTTGCTGAAAAGCTGCCGCAAGCTCAAGCAACTTTTCGCCGCGACATGGCTGGGCATCCGCGCATGGTCAAACTTCAATTTTAGGTTGCCATTGTCAGAAGAAGACACGTCATCTTTCAGCTCAAGTCCGATGATGTGGTATTTTAGTAAAAACGAACAGTCAATGGATATGGAGGCATCATTTTGGCAAAACGTTATCATGAATCAGATATTCCGGAAGCAGCAGCCGCTTTAAAACGTGGTGAGTTGGTCGCTTTTCCAACTGAAACGGTTTATGGGTTGGGAGCGGATGCGACTAATGTTACGGCGGTTAGTCAAGTTTATGCTGCTAAGGGGCGCCCATCGGATAATCCATTGATTGTGACGGTAGCCGATGCGGCAATGGTTAGTCAGTATGCCACGATTACCCCGGATGCGGCGAAACTCATGGACACCTTTTGGCCGGGGCCGCTGACGATTATTTTGAATATTTTGCCAGGGCGTTTGTCAATGAAGGTGACAGGCGGGTTGCAAACCGCGGCATTTCGCAATCCGGATGACGCGTTAACCCGAAAGTTGATCGCAACCGCTGGCGTGCCGATTGTGGGACCGTCTGCCAATACATCGGGCAAGCCAAGTCCGACAACGGCCGATCACGTGTTGCACGATCTAGCCGATAAAATTGCCGGCGTCCTTGATGATGGGCCAACCCGAGTCGGAGTTGAATCAACCATTATTGATTTAACCGTGACCCCACCAGCTATTTTGCGACCGGGTGCAATTGGACCGCATGAATTGGAACCGTTGCTTGGACCAGTCGACTCGGCGGCGCATCACGTAGGCAAAAACGAAGCACCGAAAGCGCCGGGGATGAAATACAAACATTACGCACCAGCAGCGCAAGTCGTTGTAGTGGATACGATTGATCAATTTGATGATGCAGTGGCGTGGGCTAAAAAGACGGGCCAAACTTTTGGACTTTTGGCAACGGATCCGATTCTTGCCCATTTTCCCGATGTGCCTAGTTACTCGTTGGGTCAAGATATTACCAGTGCTACACATGCCTTATTTGCCGGGTTGCGCTGGTTTGACTTACATCCGGACGTGACACTCGTGCTGGCTCAAGCCTTTAGCTACAGCGAATTAAGTGCCGCTTATATGAATCGACTGCTTAAATCGGCTGGGAACATGCACTATCAACCGAATATGCCAACGGATCGGTTTTGATTTGCTATAATATAGCCAACTGACAGCAACAAGTCGGTTGGCTATTTTTGTGAGCGTGAACCGGCGCGGTTAGGGATCGGAGTGTAAGCGGCCTCAGGCGTGATGGCCGGGTTTTGGCCATTGCGCCTGAGGTCCTTACACGCAGATCCCTGCGCCGGTGAACGCGTTATGATTAAGCGCAACGTGTTGGGGAAATCTAGTCAACGTGCTTTGGCATTTGCTAGTTTGCACGGGTTAAACGGCGATCATCTATCGATAGGTGGATGAATCGATTTTAAAAGGAGAGTGGTAGGCATGGATTTAATGGCGCATGATCCAGAAGTTTTCCGCGCAATTCACGAAGAAGAAGCGCGTCAGGAACATAATATCGAATTAATTGCTTCGGAAAATATTGTTTCTCCGGCAGTGCGGGCGGCACAAGGGTCGGTGTTGACGAATAAGTATTCTGAAGGCTATCCCGGTCATCGTTATTACGGTGGCAATCAATACATAGACGTGGTTGAAAATCTTGCTATTGAGCGGGCGAAGAAGCTTTTTGGTGCTGAATTTGCCAATGTTCAGCCGCATTCTGGTTCGCAGGCAAACATGGCGGCATATCGGGCGTTTCTTGAAGACGGCGATAAGGTTTTGGCCATGGACTTGACGGATGGCGGGCATCTCACCCATGGCAGTCCAGTCAGTTTTAGTGGTCAGGAATATCATTTCTACCATTATGGTTTGGACCCGAAAACAGAGCGCCTCGACTATGCCAAAATTCGCGAGCAGGCAGAACAAGTCAAGCCGCGTTTGATTGTGGCTGGTGCGTCCGCTTACAGTCGGGAAATTGATTTTAAAAAATTCCGCGAAATTGCTGATCATGTCGGTGCCTTTTTAATGGTTGATATGGCGCACATTGCGGGCTTGGTTGCGGCGGGATTGCACATGAATCCGGTGCCGTATTCAGATGTGGTCACGACCACAACGCATAAGACCTTGCGGGGACCGCGTGGGGGCATGATTTTGGCTAAGGCGGAGTATGGCAAAGCAATTAATTCAGCCTTGTTCCCCGGCATTCAAGGCGGACCACTGGATCATGTAGTGGCAGCTAAGGCGGTGGCATTAGGCGAAGCGTTGCAGCCGGCGTTTAAGACTTACGCGCAGCAGATTATTGACAACATGCATGCGATGGTGGCAGGTTTCAAGGAGGATGAACACTTACGCTTGATTTCCGGCGGGTCTGACAATCACATGGTCTTAGTCGATGTCACCGGTTACGGGGTCAATGGACGCCAGGTTCAGGACTTGCTGGATGAAGTCGATATCACCACGAACAAGAATCAAATTCCCGGCGAGCAAAATGGTCCGTTTAAAACCAGCGGCATTCGGGTCGGGACAGCTGCGATTACGACGCGTGGATTTACGCCAGAAGAAAGCAAACGCGTGGCAGAACTCATCAGCATGGCCATTGCGCATCGCGACGAACAACCGGTTTTGGATCAAATTCGGCAAGAAGTTCTTGCACTGACTGCCCGTCATCCCTTATCATAGATAGGGTTTGCAAACAAATGGTTCTCACAGGAGGCGCTTCATGGGTAAATTTACAGTTTTAAATCACCCGTTGATTCAGCACAAGCTTACGTTAATTCGCGACAAGCATGCTGGCACCAAGGAATTTCGCGAAATCGCTAATGAAATCGCGGAATTAATGGTGTATGAAATTACGCGGGATCTACCGCTTGAAAGTATCGAAATCGAAACGCCGATGGGCAAAACGGTTCAAAAACAGCTTGCTGGCAAGAAGCTTGCTGTGATTCCGATTCTTCGGGCCGGGCTAGGGATGGTTGATGGCGTCTTGCGGCTAATTCCTGCTGCAAAAGTCGGCCATATCGGTATGTATCGTGACGAAAAGACGCTAAAGCCGCACGAGTATTTTGTTAAGATGCCGCCGGATATTGACCAGCGTGATCTGATCATTGTTGATCCGATGCTGGCAACCGGGGGCTCGGCTAACATGGCCATTGAAGCGCTCAAAAAGCGTGGCGCTACTTCTATGCGGTTGGTAGTGCTGGTGGCGGCACCAGAAGGCGTTAAAGCAGTTCAGGCGGCTAACCCGGATGTTGATATTTATGCCGCTGCACTTGATGATCATTTAAATGAGAACGGTTATATTGTTCCTGGTCTCGGTGACGCCGGCGACAGACTTTTTGGGACAAAATAACATGATTTGGCATGTGGCCGTGCACATGCCTTTTTCATTTTTAGTTAAAATAATTTTTATGGTGCGTCAAGGCAGGGAGAATCTGTTGTCTGATGTGAAAACATGAGTGAAAAAGCCTCTATGGCGGCAAAAGTTTCTGCTTTTCTGGCTTTGTCTTTTCATCGAAATGGTGTTAGAGTAATGATTGTGTTTCAAGGGTATACCCTAGTATCAACGATTATCGAAGTCTCCGTAATCTTGCATCATCGGTTTGATGATACATACGATATGACGCCGCTTCAGTAAGGAGGTGAATTCTGTGAACGAACAATATCCCTCGATCAAGCTTTTCGGCTTAAATTTCAACCTGACCAATGACATTGGCGTATTGGTTTCGGCGATCTTGGTATTCTTACTGGTGTTTTGGCTGTCACGCAATTTGCAGATGCGGCCTGGCGCAAAGCAAAACATCTTGGAATGGATTATGAATTTTACGAACGGCATTGTGAAGGGTGCAATTCCCGGTTCACAACGGTACACTTTTAACCTGTTTGCATTTACGCTGTTCTTGTTCATTTTCATTAGTAATCAGATTGGGTTGTTCCTTGAGCTTGATATTGGCAAAGACACCTGGTTTCGTTCGCCAACAGCATCGCCTGTCATTACCATGACATTGGCCATGACAGTATTGGTTATTTCACATTATTTTGGGATTGTTTTTAAGGGTTTCAAGGGATATCTCAAGGGATATGTGTCACCGATCGGAATCCTGCTTCCAATCAACCTATTGGAAGAGTTTACGAACTTTATTACACTTTCCTTACGGTTGTATGGGAATATTTTCGCCGGTGAAGTTTTAGTTTTACTCATTAGGCAGCTTGCTTTTTCGGGCGGAGCGTTTAGTTTTGTTTCAGGGGTCTTGCTTGAGATCGTTTGGCAAGGCTTCTCAGTCTTCATTGGTAGTATTCAAGCGTACGTTTTCGTCACGCTTGGTATGGTTTATACGTCACACAAAGTTGTGTCCGAGTAATTAATTTAGGAGGAAATTTCATATGCAATTCATCGCTGCATCAATCGCCGCTGGCATCGCTGCTCTCGGTGCTTCAATCGGTAATGGGATGGTTATCAGCAAGACACTTGAAGGTATGGCGCGTCAGCCAGAAATGGCCGGGACCTTGCGTGGTACGATGTTCATCGGTGTTGGCTTGATCGAAGCTGTTCCGATTATTTCTGTTGTTATTGCCTTCATGTTGATGCTTCGTTAATTTTGAGTCATCAATAAAGAAGGGAGTGGCAAAAGATGAGTTTAGGTGACACACTCTTCACGCTCGTCACATTTTTGGTCCTGATGATCGCGGTCGGGAAAGTTGCTTGGAAGCCCGTCTCAAAGATGATGGCGGAGCGCCAACAAAAAATTTCCGGCGACTTGGATTATGCTGAAAAGTCCCGCAAAGATGCCGAGGCATTAGCGGCTAAGCGTCGAGAAGCGCTGCAACACGCCCAAGCCGATGCTGTTAAGATTGTCAATCAAGCTAAGGAAAATGGTGAAAAACAACGCCAATCATTGGTTGACGCTGCTAACACCGAAGTCGCTACGTTAAAGAAAAATGCGCAAGCGGACATTGACCAAGCGCGCAAAGACGCACTGGCCAGTGCCAAAAATGATGTGGCAGATTTAAGTTTAACCATTGCCCAGAAGCTGATTGGCAAGGAGCTTAATGCAGACGATCAAAAAGACTTGATCGACGACTATATCAAACGGTTAGGTGATGCAAATGGCAGTCACTAATCAAATGGTTGCACCGCGTTATGCTAAAGCGTTGTTAGAAGCGGCGCATGACCAAAATCAGGTGGAGACGGTTCATGAAGAGTTACAGGCGTTAGCGTCTGTATTCAAAGAAAATCCAACAATCCTGACAATTTTTGACAATGCCCGAATTTCAGCCGCAGACAAAGCCAACTTGTTGACAACTTTGACCAAGGATGCAAGCCCACTTGTTGCTAACTTGTTAAAGTTGACCCAACAGTATGGCCGATTCGGTGCATTACCGGCAATTATCACGACGTTTAATCGCGCCTATGATGATGAAGCCGGCATTATTGCAGCAACTGTGACGACTGCAGTTGCTTTGTCAGCCGACCAAGCCGATGCTTTACGCAGTTCTATTGCTGAGCGTTTTGGCATGAAATTGACCCAGCTTAAGCAAATCGTTGATCCAAGTGTGATCGGCGGTGTTCGCATTCAAGCTCGCGGTTCGGTTATTGATGGTACGGTCAAGCACCGCTTTGAGAAGATGAAAGCGGCACTGCTGGCAGATTAGAGATAAGTAAAGAGGTGAACCGGATGAGCATCAAGACTGAGGAAATCAGTTCTCTGATCAAAAAACAACTTGAAGGATATCAAGATGATTTGGCGGCTGAAGAAGTTGGCACTGTAACCTACATTGGTGACGGGATTGCCCGCGCCACGGGGTTGGAAAATGCCATGGCCAACGAATTGCTCCAATTTAGTAATGGCTCATACGGGATGGCGTTAAACCTTGAAACGAATGATGTCGGGATCATTATCTTAGGTGACTTCGATGAGATTCGCGAAGGTGACCAGGTTAAACGAACCGGTCGTATTATGGAAGTTCCTGTTGGGGAAGCCATGATTGGTCGGGTTGTTAACTCCTTGGGTCAGCCAGTTGATGGCTTAGGTGCGATTAAGACGGATAAAACCCGCCCAATCGAATTTAAGGCACCGGGGGTTATGCAACGTCAATCCGTGTCAGAACCTTTGCAAACCGGACTAAAAGCGATTGATGCCTTGGTTCCGATCGGCCGTGGTCAGCGTGAGTTGATTATCGGTGATCGGAAGACCGGAAAAACATCAATTGCGATTGATACGATTTTGAATCAAAAAGATCAAAATATGATCTGTGTTTACGTTGCGATTGGGCAAAAGGACAGCACGGTTCGTGCCCAAGTTGAAACGTTGAAGAAATATGGCGCGATGGATTATACCATTGTGCTAACCGCTGGCCCATCCGAACCCGCACCAATGCTATACATTGCGCCTTATGCCGGTGCGGCGATGGGTGAGGAATTCATGTACAATGGCAAACACGTTTTGATCGTGTATGATGACCTAAGCAAGCAGGCAACTTCATATCGTGAGCTGTCCTTGCTGCTTCGTCGTCCGCCTGGTCGTGAAGCCTATCCTGGGGATATTTTCTATACGCACAGTCGTTTACTAGAACGGGCCGCAAAACTAAGCGACAAGCTTGGTGGTGGCTCCATGACTGCTTTGCCTGTGATTGAAACCCAGGCAGGCGATATTTCTGCTTATATTCCGACCAACGTTATTTCAATTACGGATGGTCAGATTTTCCTGCAAAGTGATTTGTTCTATGCGGGCACACGTCCAGCGATTGATGCTGGTGCGTCTGTTTCTCGTGTCGGCGGTGATGCTCAAGTCAAAGCGATGAAGAAGGTTGCTGGGACATTGCGGTTGGATCTGGCATCCTTCCGTGAACTTGAAGCCTTTACGCAGTTTGGCTCTGACTTGGATGCAGCTACACAGGCAAAATTGAATCGTGGCCGTCGAACAGTTGAAGTGTTGAAGCAGCCGGTACACAAGCCATTGCCAGTCGAAAAGCAAGTGCTGATTCTTTATGCCTTGACCCATGGCTTCCTTGATCCAATTCCAATTGAAGATATTGGCCGTTTCCAAGACGAAATGTTTGATTTCTTTGATAGCAATGCAGCTGATCTGCTGAAGCAAATTCGCGATACCGGTAATTTACCGGATACCGATAAGCTTGATGCGCAGATTAAGGCGTTTGCTGGCGGCTTCCAAACAAGCAAACAACTTGCTGCAGCTAAAGGTTAAGGAGGTGCCGCATGGCTGAGTCATTAATGGATATCAAGCGCAAGATCGCTTCGACCAAGAAAACCGGTCAGATCACGCAAGCCATGCAGATGGTTTCCGGCGCCAAATTGAGCCAGATCGAAAAGCGTGCCAAGAAGTATCAAATTTACTCTGACAAAGTGCGCCAGATTGTGACTCATTTAGCTGCGGGTCAACTTCTTGAACTAGCTACTGCTGCGAATGATGACACTGAGACAGATAAGAATCAGGTCATTTCCGTTGCTAGCTTGCTTCAGAAGCGACCTGTCAAAAAGACGGGCTATCTTGTGATCACAAGTGATCGCGGATTAGTCGGCAGTTATAACAGCACGGTATTAAAAGCCATGATGCAGATGATTAAAGATGACCACGAAAGCCCTGACGATTACGTCATGATGGCAATCGGTGGTGTCGGCGCTGACTTTTTTAAAGCCCGCGGTATGAATCTGGCTTATGAATATCGTGGCGTTTCCGATATCCCGACTTTTAATGAGGTACGGGAGATTGTGAAAACTGCTGTGACCATGTATGACAACGGTGTCTTTGACGAGCTATACGTTTGTTATAACCACCATGTCAACACATTAACCTCTGCTTTTCGGGCAGAGAAAATGTTGCCAATTAGTGATTTGGATGTCAGTGAAGTTGAAGATACCAATGTTGAGTATCTTGTCGAACCTGATCTTGATGCCGTCTTAGATGCGGTGTTACCGCAATATGCGGAAAGCTTGATCTTTGGTGCGATCATGGATGCGAAAACAGCGGAGCACGCGGCTTCGACAACTGCTATGCGTAGTGCTACTGATAATGCCAATGATCTGATTTCACATCTGTCGACTCAGTATAACCGAGCACGACAGGCTGCGATTACGACCGAGATTACCGAAATTGTCGGTGGTGCGGCAGCATTGGAATAAATATTGCGTTTGTTGGCGCAGGGGGCTGTTTGTGAGGAGTTTGGTTGTAATGGCTGGAGTCGAGCCATCAAGTCTAGAGACACTTACATTCAGGACTCTAATGTGCCAGCTTATGCCCATAACGCGTTCAC
>NZ_JBVAYD010000045.1:0-8524 GCF_055413445.1 Lacticaseibacillus sp. 22
AAGAACCGAAATTTGATTTTTGCTGTATTATTGACAGGTACCCTGATTTCGTCTTTACTGCAAACTGCGCTGACAACCGCATTACCCGATATCATCAAGACTTTCGGCGTAACTGCTAACGCCGGCCAGTGGCTCACCAGCGGCTTTTCCTTGGCCATGGGGATTATGATTCCTGCAACGGCATTTCTGATCAAAAGAATTCCGACCAAGGCCTTGTTCATCGCCAGCATGCTCTTGTTTGCTGGCGGTTCACTGCTGGCTGCACTTGCACCAACTTTTGCCATTTTATTGGTAGGCCGGATTATTCAATCACTCGGAACCGGTATCCTGCTGTCGTTAACGCAAGTCGTCATTTTAACTATTTTCCCCGTTTCGAAACGAGGTGGCATTATGGGCATTTACGGCTTGGCTGCCAGTGCCGCCCCGATTATTGCGCCGACGATTACCGGCCTCTTAATCGATTACATGAGCTGGCGGGTCATATTCTGGGTCGGCGTCATCGTTGCCGTAGCGGATATTATTTTTGCTTTAATTGTTATCAAAGATGTCTTGCCGACCGAAAAGCTGCAATTTGACTGGCAGTCTTTCTTGCTCATCAGTATCGCCTTTACTGGTATTACCGTTGGCTTCGGTAATCTTGGTACCGCACCGTTTCTGAGTTTGGCAATTGCCGCGCCGCTAGCGTTAGCAGTTGTGGCCGGGATGGCATTTATCTATCGCGCCTTGCATGTTGATCAACTATTACTTGATTTACACGTCTTTAAAGATCCGGTCTTCCGGACTGCAGTAATTCTAAGCGCGTTAATGTATGCCGTTCTCATGGCGGTTTCCACCGTTTTCCCGATCTACGCACAAACCGTCCATCACCTCTCCGCCACCATGTCTGGCCTGATCATGATGCCCGGTTCGCTTGCCATGGCAATTATGAGCCCGATCACCGGCCGATTATACGACCGTTACGGCATCCGCCCGCTTGCAATTATCGGCGTCCTGCTAGTCCTAATTAGCAGTCTCGGCACCAGCTTTTTGACGACTTCAACTTCAATCATCTATCTGACTGTTGTATGGGCCATGCGAAGTATCGGCTTATCCTGCTTAATGATGCCACTGGTCACCTGGAGTGTCACCCAGCTAACCGGCAAAGCTATTGCCTCGGCATCTGCCGTTTTGACCACCTTACGAACCGTTGCTGGAGCAGTCGGGACATCGGTTAGCGTAGCCTTAATGTCATTTATCGCCAATCGCGGTGCAGCACAGCAAACTGTGGTGGCATCGGTTGGTGGCGTGAATGCTACTTTTATTAGTATGTCGATCATCGTCGTCTTGATGCTGATCATCATTCTAAAAAGTGTTAAATCTTCGAAAACGCCAGAAGTGGTTGTCGCTGAAGACCAAAAACATTAGTTAATTGGAGGGTTACCATGCAGCGATTACGCCGGTTGTTTCATCGTCATGCCAGTACCCCGGCGGATCGAACCGCTCTCATGGGAACTTTGGCTGCGGGTATTAATTTTATTCTTGCACTCGTCAAGTTGGGATTGGGTCTGGTCACCGGTTCTTTATGGCTATTATTGTTTGGCGGCTATTACCTCATCTTATCGCTTGCTCGCTCAAGTTTTCTACACCACTATTCGCGATCTCGTCAATATGATGAGCTACCTGAAACCAAGGTATTTGTTCAAACCGCTGGCCTCGCTTATGTTGTTTTAGGACTGGCCTTTACGATCTGTGCATTCATCATGTATCACGATGGCTATCAGGCACGGTTTGGTAAAATAACCGCCATTACAGTTGCAACCATTGGCTTTTACAAGCTTACCATGGCAATCATCGGCTTCTTACGAGTCCGGCGGCTTCACCATGGCGCCTTATTTTTCCTAAAAACATTTAATCTGGCAGATGGCGCCATGGCCATTGTCTTGACACAATATGCGCTGTTGTCAGCTCAACAGGAAATGGCGAATCAGGTAACCGGCATTTTCGGAATGGGCGTTGGCAGCTTACTGGTTTTGATCGGTTTGGGAGCATTGATCAGTATCAGATTCACTGATCAAACGCATGATTGATTATCACAATCATGCTGGGTATCACTTAACCGTAAAGCATACAAATAAACAGGTATTGACGGTTGCGCAATGCATCGCCAATACCTGTTTTAGTTTGGTTATTTGTTTGGTTCAGGGTTGCAGTTTATCTCTTGAAAGCAGGAAATAGGATTGCTACAAGCAGACTACCTAACGCAACTAGCCCACCAACAATGTGTTTAGACTGAAGACCATTCGCTCTTTTTTTCACAACAAAAACCTCTTTCTATCTCAAACGGCGACAACTACCCAACGATCTGCCGGGATTATTAAGTATTTAGAACAACTTCATACACCAATACATTGAAACCCACATGCCAGCTTCGAAGATCACGGCGGCTATTATGGTAAAAAGTCCCGTCAACAGCATCGTGACCACGCGTCTTCTTTGCTTCATTCTGAATGTCTCCCTTAATTGGTGGAACCTAGACGAAACCATTTCTTGCCTGCATAAATAACAACAAACGCAAGCACAATACCACCAACAATTGCCGGTACAATTTGGCTACCAAACAACTGCGGACCTTCATGCAGCAACTGATCAGCAGCCTGAGCACCTAAAGCGCCAAAAGTGATGCCAAGCGTGTTCGTGACGATGCCGCGGGTTTTCGTCGCTGGCCTGTTAATGCGATTAGCGAGTATTGCGACAACAATCCCCCCTACAATCCCGATCATCATATTCAATCCAGTGGCGATAGTCGTTCACCTCCATTTCTCATTGATTATTACTAAATATGCCAAGCGATTGTTTATAAGTTGCTAATGAAATGTTGCTATGATGTTAATTTGAAACTTTGGATGGCAGCTGGCTCGACTCGCTCAAATTTGGTAAGTATCAGCGCCTAACCGTATTAAGCACGGATGTTAATTTTTGCTACAATTCAACGCGTCCTGATAGCGGTTGCGCCTTGATTGTGCTACACTTTAGTTTCTATCAAACTCGGATAATACGCGGAGGTACTATCACATGAAAATTGTCGTTTTAGCAGGCGGCCGGAGCACGGAACGCAATGTGTCGATTTCCAGCGGCTACCGGATCACGAACGCCTTGCGACAAAAGGGGCAACAGGCCACCTTCATTGACCTGTTTCTTGGCTACGACCTTGAGGGAAAAACGGTTGACCAAGTGTTTGATGATGCCAACACCAGTAAGGATCTGAAAATTTCAGATGCGATTCTGACTGACGCCGACATCAACAAGTTACGGATAGACGGCAGCACGCAACTGTTTGGTCCTAACGTTTTGGCGATCTGCAAGGCTGCAGATATTGTGTTCTTGGCACTGCATGGTGGTGATGGCGAAAATGGTAAGGTTCAGGCAACATTAGATCTGAACAACGTCAAATATACCGGTTCCGGTCCGCTGGCTTCCGGCATTACCATGAATAAAGTCTTCAGTAAAGAAGTTATGTTATACCACGGCATCCAGACAGCGGCGTTCAAAGAATTCAAGCGCAATCAAAATGGTAAGCATACGGTACCGTTTGACTTTCCGGTTGTCGTTAAGCCTACATCAGGCGGCTCTAGCGTTGGTACGCACATTGCACACAATCAAGAAGAATTGGAAAATGGCATTGCAGATGTTTTCCGGTTCGATAACAGTGCGATTGTTGAAGAATTCACCCCTGGCCGCGAATTTTCTTTAGGCGTTGTCAATGGCCGGGCGTTTTCTGCCATTGAGATTAAAGTGCATTCCGGTTGGTACGACTTCAAGCACAAATTCCAAGCAGGCTACACCGACTTCATCACGCCACCTAAGAATCTGGATGAATCGGTTCATCAAGCAATGAAGGATGTCTCGTTACAAACCATGGACGTTTTGGGATTGCAAAACTACGGGCGGATTGACTTCTTTGCCAACGATAAGGGTGTCTGGGTGATCGAAGCCAACAACCTGCCCGGCATGACACCACTTTCGCTCCTACCACAGGAAGCCGAAGCAGATGGCGTAGAATATGGCGATCTCGTTATGGACATTATCAACGGTAAACTGAAACTTTACGCAGAAGGCATGACTGAAGCCGGCATTATGACCACAGCCAATCACTAGAACAAGTAAACGAAAAGCGTTGCGACTGTCAGCTCTCATCTGACAATTGCAACGCTTTTTCTATGTAGGTGTGTGGTCAGGGCGGTGATGGCACGAAGATCCGTTACCCACATAAAAGAAATATGATGCCTAATGCCAACATTGTGACTTAGGGAACTCAATGGTATCGCCGACCTCCACCGGTTCCGTAATCAGTAGGCTCAGGCACGGCTGATTGTTACTATGATGCGGATGGCGGGCCTTTTCCAGCGCACACACCTTGCCGACTGTTGCGCCATTCAGCCGAACGGGATCACCGGCTTGAATGCGCTCAATCGGCGGAGCAATCGTAATTACAGTACCGCGGCCGGCAATGGTTGCAGCAGTTTGAATGGTGTACATGGCTCAATCCTCCATTAAATCCTGGCAAAAATGGTCATTTTACTTTTTAAAGTCAGTTCATTCAATCCTCTATTCGATCGTACCAGCTTGCCGGCTTAGAAGACAAGCAACTGGTTCACAGTTTGAATGTCGGCATCAATCAAAAGCGAGGCAGACTTTCAAAAAATGATACAAGACAAAGGTTAGTTTAAACGATACACTAAAAAGAAAGCTATCCACGAAAATTAATTTTTCACACTAGAAAGTAGGGATACCCTTGAAAAAACCACAGACTTTAAAACCGCATGATCAAGTTGCTATTGTTAGCCTCAGTGCCGGCACACTTGGTGAGGCGTTTGCTGCCCATCAACGAAAACTTGGCATTAAGCGTTTGGAGGATATGGGGCTGACACCTCGGTTTATGCCAAATGCTTTACGCGGACGTGATTATTTAAACGTACATCCGGAAGCCAGAGCCGCGGACTTAAAAACAGCGATGACCGATCCCGACATTAAGGGCATCATTTGTGCCATCGGTGGCGATGATACTTACCGCATTGTTCCTTACCTACTTGACGATCCGGCATTTATTAAGACTGTTCAAACCCAGCCTAAAATTTTTACCGGCTTTTCCGACACCACCATTAACCATCTCATGTTTTATCAGCTAGGCATGACCACTTTTTACGGACCGAACTTCTTGAACGACTTGGCTGAGCTGGATACGCACTTATTGCCATATACTGCTGCCAGCTTCCAACACTTTTTCGAAAATCCGGCAACGACTGCCATCACTTCCAGTCCTACCTGGTACGAAGAGCGGACTGACTTTTCCGCGGATCAGTTAGGGGTGCCGCGGAAAGCGCATCCGGAGCAGCATGGCTATTTAGCGCTGCGTGGGCATGGTCAGGTTACCGGAACATTGCTAGGCGGCTGTTTGGATAGCCTTCACGACTTGCTCTACCCGGTGCGTTACGACGATGAGCCGCAAGTTGCTAAAAAGTATCATCTTTTCCCGCAAGATTGGACTGATAAGATTCTCTTCATCGAGACTTCAGAAGATAAAATTTCACCTGCCACCTATCGTGAGTACTTGGAGCATCTGGCTGATCACGGTGTCTTGCAACAAGTGAAGGCCATCTTAGTGGGTAAGCCTCAAAACGAAACCTATTTTGCAGATTATCAGCAGGTGCTCTTGGATGTCACGCAACCTTATCAAACGCCCATTCTCTACAACTTAAACTTTGGCCACGCTTATCCCCGCACCGTTTTACCATATGGTTTACAGGCAACCATCAACTTTGATCGCCGCCAGCTAACCGTTGACGAGCCTTACTTTAGCAACCCTCTGTAAATTTCGTATCGGCAGCTTAAATGTTACGTACAGGTACCGTAAATCCGGCCATTTTCTGTAAACTATGTGCTATTTTCAAAGTACATGGGAGGGAAAAGATATGGACCAAACGCAAAAATTAAACGCTCCGATCCGCAAACATATTTTTCTGATTGTTGCTGGTATCTTACTTTTATTGTTGGCTGCAGCTGCTGGCTTTGATTGGCAGATTTCTCAAACGATCGGTAACATGAACGATCCGTTTGCCACCCTTTTTCAAGACGTTGGCCTCTGGACTGCGCCACTGATTATTATGTTGAGTTGTAATGTTGTTTGTCACTATGCGCTGCGATCATCGCAACTCGCATGGTACATTCGCGGCTTGATGGTGATCGGTAGTGTCATCTATGCCGGCTGGGAACTGTGGGCTGGTTATCTGAAATACGCGATGACGATGGTGATCACTTCAATCAACGACATCAACGCCGGCAAGCCAATGGGAATGGCCAATTCCGATGGCAGCAAGCTGGCTCTTCCGGGTGGGCTAAGCGTCATCTTGTTCCTAGTGCTCTACGTTGCTGTGTTTGCTGGCAGTCAATACTGGCTTTCACGTAAAAGCGATGAACAGCTCCATTACTTATTAAAAGTGGCGGTAGTTGCCACTTTGGTTTGCATCATGTCCGACCAAATTGTGAACGTCATGAAAACCTTCTGGGGTCGTTTCCGCCCTTACGAATTAAATGGTAATCCGGCACACTTCACCAGCTGGTTCCAGCCAAATGGTGCTAACGGTCACATGAGTTTTCCGTCCGGCCATACCCAAACCGCGGCGACCATCCTCACGTTGACTTGGTTCGTTGATCGTGACCAGCCGAAGCGTCAACGGTTAGTCTTCTGGCTCACTTTCGCTTACGGCGCTTTGATGGCTTATACGCGGGTCCGGATTCTCGCGCATTTCACCGGTGATGTGACCATGAGTCTGATTCTCACCTGGTCAATGATTTTGATTCTGGGTGCGGTGGCGCAATTGCCATTGGTTGACTGGGAAGCGTTGACGATGCGTTCGAAATCAAAGAAGCTTGATACAGAGCCGGCCGCTTGAAGTTTACTTTATCAGCGTCGGTGGGTGAAACTTAGTGATATGTTTAACCGCAGCCGTTTTTGAAATGGCTGCGGTTTTTTGGTGTTGTGACATTGTGGGTGGAGACTGGAATGCGTTCTATTTTGGGGGCTTTGTTTGTTTACTTGTGCGTTCTGTTATGAAGTGACCCCTGTCAACCCCATCTTTATAAGATTTTCGATATTGTCGTTGGCACTAACAAGCTCCAGAATTCCGTTGTCTCTCGACATTTAACCACTCTGTTATACGGGGATTGGCTACCCCAGGTTAATGGTCCCGTCGAAGGCTTTAGAATCTAATCTATAGTCGTGGATCACAAACTCTTTGTCTCTAGATATGGCCATACCCAGGGCGAGCCTGTGCCAAAATAGAACGCTCGTAAATAGCCAGACCGTTGAATTCTGACGCTTGTTGCTACCAGCGACAATATCGTGACGCTTTAGTCCTTGATACTTCTTGCTGTCATCTTTGTTGTTTGAATCTTCGGGCTCAATTGCGCTTTGGTGATCAGTAGTTGATATTGCCAGTTTCCATACCCCAGATAAATCCAGCGAGTTCTCGGGCGACTGCGGCGATTGCCACGTTATATGATTTTCCTTGAGTAAGCATCCGCGTGAATTTGCGATGAAGATGAGCGCCTGCCTTATCGGCATAGCTAATAACGGCTGATTCTTGTCCTGCTTGGCGTGCTTTTAGGGCTCTTGATTTGTACCCAATGCTGCCCTTGACCAATCCCTGTGTGGCTTCAATGATGGTTGTGCGGACGATACTGTTACCTTGCTTCGAAATCCCCCCTTTGATGGTATGATCGCCGCTTGAATGTTCTGACGGATTTAGCCCAACGTAAGACATAAACGCTTTAGCTGTTTTGAAACGTTTGAAGTCCGCAATCTCGATGTGGATGGTCATGGCTGTTGTGGTTTTAAATCCCTTCATACTTGTCAACGCGTGAATGGGCTTGGTGTAACGTTCACTGTTCGCAAACGTCTCGATGGTCTGGTCGTAGCGGGCAATCTTTTCCTCTAATTCAGATTTCTGCAGCGTCATTTCGTCAAGCACTGACCGTAATACCGGAGACAATGGGACTTTCTTTAGCCAATCCATATAGGCCAGCGTCCACTTGGATGCTGAGCACTTCAATCCTTGACGGAGAAGGAACATGCCGATTTGCTGTTTCACTCTAATGAGGTCCTTTTTCATCATTTTACGTAGTCTAATGAATTCTTTCACCTCGTTATCCGCTTCATCAGGGACATAAACGGCACAATACGTATTAGCTGCAAGATTCTTGGCGATCATTCGCGCGTCCATTGAATCATTTTTGACCATTTTGTTCTTAGCGGAACTATACATCGTTGTCGGTGCCAGAATGATACAGTCAATGCCTAAGTTTTTGAGTGAACGATAGAGTGAATATCCTAAAATACCAGCCTCATACCCGGTCACGAATTTTGTGTCTGGATCCAGTTCTTCAGCTAATCCGTTAATAAATTTTTCGACTAATTTTGGCTCTGAAGCGCACTGGGTCTCAGCTAAGAGCGCACCCGTTGCTTTGTCTAACGCGCATAGGCTGTAAG
>NZ_JBVAYD010000046.1:0-7954 GCF_055413445.1 Lacticaseibacillus sp. 22
GTTACAAAGTACAGGAAAAGCCAAATGGCCTGGCGGAAGCTTTCATTGTCGGGGCTGACTTCATTGGCGATGATTCCGTGTGCTTGATTCTCGGTGACAATATCTTTTATGGCAGCGGCTTGTCCAAGCTGGTTCAACGCTCGGCGGCTAAAACGACCGGGGCAACGGTGTTCGGCTATCAAGTCAACGATCCTGAACGTTTTGGGGTAGTCGCTTTTGATGAGCAGCATCATGTGCAATCGATTGTCGAAAAGCCAGAGCATCCGGAGAGTAACTTTGCGGTTACCGGCATGTATTTCTATGACAACCAAGTGGTGGACATTGCTAAGAATCTCAAACCGTCACCACGAGGCGAACTAGAGATTACGGATGTGAACAAAGCGTATCTCGAACGTGGCCAACTTGACGTTGAGCTTTTGGGTCGAGGATTTGCTTGGTTAGATACTGGCACTCATGAATCCTTACATGAGGCGGCTAGTTTTATTGAGACCGTTCAGAAGCGACAGAATCTTAAAATTGCCTGTCTGGAAGAAGTAGCCTACCGAATGGGTTACATTGATCGCGATCAATTACGCGAACTCGCGCAGCCACTTAAGAAGAACGATTACGGCCAGTACATTTTGCGCTTGGCAGATGAAGAAGCCTAGGAGGCAAAGACACTTGAGTTTAAAAGTTATTCCAACCAAATTAAAGGACGTTAAGTTAGTTGAAACCGATGTATTCGGCGACAATCGCGGCTTTTTCACAGAGACGTATACCCGGGAAAAGTTCATCGAAGCCGGAATCAAAAACGATTTCAACCAAGACAATCAATCACTGTCGGCCGAAGCCGGGGTCTTACGCGGGATGCATTATCAAATGGCGCCTTATGCGCAGACGAAGCTGGTGCGCGTGGTGACTGGGGTCGTTGAGGATGTTTTGGTGGATATTCGCAAAGGCTCGCCAACATATGGACAATGGGAAGGTTATATTTTGAGCCAATATAATCATCGCCAACTCTTGGTTCCTAAGGGATTTGCGCATGGCTTCATTACCTTAACGCCGAACGTTAACTTTGTTTATAAAGTGGAAGGTTATTATGCCCCTGAAGCTGATCGTGGGATTGCCTTTGATGACCCAGATATTGGGATTGACTGGCCGATGTCAACGGCACATCTGATTATGTCGGAAAAAGATCAGCATCATCCGCAATTAAAAGATGCCGAGAATAACTTTATTTACGGGGAGATTTAAACATGAAACTTATGATTACAGGCGGGGCCGGCTTTATCGGCTCAAACTTTGTCCATTTTGTTTATCAGCACCATCCAGATGTTCAGATCATGGTCTTGGATAAGCTGACCTATGCCGGCAATAAAGCCAATATCGAAGACGTTTTGGGCGATCGGGTTAAGTTAGTCGTTGGCGATATTGCGGACAAAGAACTGGTCGATCAATTGATGGGTCAAGTGGACACGGTGGTTAACTTTGCGGCTGAAAGTCATAATGATAACTCACTGATTAATCCGGATCCGTTCTTACACAGTAACGTGATTGGCACCTATACTTTGTTGGAAGCGGCCCGTAAGTATGATGTTCGCTTCCACCACATCTCAACCGATGAAGTTTATGGTGATTTACCGTTACGTGAAGATCTTCCTGGCCATGGTGAAGGACCCGGTGAAAAGTTCACGATCAACAGTCGCTACAACCCGTCAAGCCCTTATTCTTCAACCAAAGCGGCCAGTGACATGCTTGTTCATGCATGGGCACGTTCCTTTGGCGTTCGGGCGACCATCTCTAATTGCTCCAATAACTATGGCCCCTATCAACATATTGAAAAATTCATTCCGCGACAAATCACCAATATTTTGAGTGGCATTAAACCTAAGCTTTACGGAACGGGTAAGAATGTCCGTGACTGGATTCACACCAATGATCATTCCAGCGCCATCTGGGACATTTTGACTAAAGGCAAGATTGGCGAAACTTACTTAATCGGGGCTAATGGCGAACAGGATAACAAGACCGTGCTCGAATTGATCTTGAAGCTCATGGGAAAACCGACTGACTATTATGATCAGGTCAAAGATCGCCCAGGCCATGATATGCGTTATGCCATTGACGCCTCCAAGACCCGCGAAGAGTTAGGGTGGAAGCCGCAATATACCGACTTTGAAGAAGGCTTGGCGGACACCATTAAGTGGTACACCGACCATCGCAGTTGGTGGCAAGATGAAAAATCTGCGGTTGAAGCGAAGTACAAGAAGAACAGTCAATAAGTTGAACTTAACTTCAATTACCCGAGAAATAAAGGAACCACCATGAATTGATTTGAAATTTGATCAATTCATGGTGGTTCCATTTATTATCTGTTTTCTTATTTTGCGTTCAACGCATTCTGAATCACATCATGCACCCGAGTAAGTTCAGAATCAGACATAACTTCATAATCTTGTCCATCAATGTTCTGGCCTGTGCCATGTAGCTGATCACTCTTAATGGTATTCCCGGCATCACGATAATCCATTGCCAGGTTTTTAACTGATCCTAGGGAGACATCGGTACGAACGTTTTTACCAACAGCGTCTAAGAAGCTTTGACTCAACACAGTCGTTGGATTCTTCTTAAGCTTACCGATAACCGACGTCAAAATAAGCTGTTGCCGCATCTGACGGCCATAATCTCCTTGAGGATCGTCATACCGCATCCGCGAGAACTTCAAGGCATCACTGCCGCTCAAATTGTATGACTGACCTTTAACAAATGATTTGCCTTCATAGTCAAAGCTTAATGGCGAGGTTACTGTCACGCCACCAACGGCATCTACCATCTGTTCTAGGCCTTTCATGTTGACGAGCAGGTAACCATCCAATTTGATGTTTAACAGCTTCTCAACGGCTTCCATGGCGGTGTCGGAGGAACCGTAAGAATAGGCTGCGTTGATTTTGATTGTGACGTCATCAAAATCGACTTTGGTGTCACGTGGGACTGAGACCATGGTGGTTGTTTTTGATTTGGGGTTGAGTACCATCACGATCATGGTGTCGGTACGGCCTTTGTAGGAGCGGCCAAGTTCGCCTGTGTCTGTACCGAGCAGTAAGTATGCGACCGGCTTTTTGCTGGTGGTTTTATCATCGGAAGATTTGTTTGTCTTCTTATTATAGGAATATATTTGCGATGTCGAGTTGTGAACCATGTAGTACACGAAGCCGCCAAACCCCAGCGCAGCAACGAGTACGACGAGTAGAACGCGTACTAGGATCTTTTTCATCTTTAAACCTCATTTCCTCCGTAATCTTTGCATATTATACCGCAAAGTCTGCCAGCTCGCTGATCTATTGTGAAACGTTAACAAACTGTTACAAAAAAATTTGACCTTGGGAGCGCTTCATTAGATACTAGATAGTATTGGAAGGGGAACTGAATGATGATTGATGTGCATTGCCATATGTTACCGGGAATTGATGATGGTTCAAAAGACTTAACCACGTCGCTTGAATTGGCACAGGCGGCGGTGGCTGATGGGATTACGCATGCGTTGATGACGCCGCACCATATGAATGGACGGTATACGAATCATGCGGCTGACGTGATTCGGATGACGGATGAGTTTCAAGACGAGTTAGACCGCCGCAATATTCCACTAACGGTTTTCCCGTGTCAGGAAGTGCGGATTAACGGTCAGTTGTTAGAAGCAATTGACCATAACGATATTCTGACTTGTGACGTGAGCGGGCATTATGTGTTAATTGAATTTCCGTCTGACGATGTGCCGCTTTATACCCAAAATATGTTGTTTGAAGTGATGCAGCGTGGCATGATTCCGGTCATTGTCCATCCTGAGCGGAATACCCGACTGATGAAGCATCCCGGTTTGCTTTATCAGATGGTTGAACGTGGGGCCTTTGCACAGGTGACGGCTAGCAGCTATGTGGGCACATTTGGGAAAAAGGTACAACAATTTTCCGAAGACATTATCGATGCGGGGTTAGCACATGTCTTTGCCTCTGATGCCCATCACTTACCGGGTCGCAGTTATGAGATGAGTGCAGCGTTCAAGCGGTTGACTCGTAAGCGTGGCGAAAAGAAAGCCCGAATTTTTGAGGAAAATGCTCGCGCCTTGGTTAATGGGGATCCGTTAGTCCGGTTTAATGAGCGTAAGGTTGAAAAGCGTTTGTTGTCGCGGTATTAATCAACTGAGAAACGCCTTGATTGACTTAGCGTGAGAAAAAATTAGCACTCGGGTTGCGTGAGTGCTAATTTCATGCTATAATACATTATGTAAACAAGGAAAAGGCGCAACAGTATAAGTGCCAACAAGTGAATAAGCACGACACGAAAGTACTGCCAGAGCGCCTGGGAGTGCTTTTTTGTAGAGCGTGAACAGGGCCGCTTAGAAACCGGAGTGTAAGTGGCCTTGGATGTGCTGGTCGGGTTTTGACCAGTGCATCCAAGGCCCTTACACGCAGGTTTCTGGCCCTGCGAACGCGTTTAGGAAAGCAGCAAGATCTTGTGCATCCTAATAAGCTCCCCGCCACCACCGCCTTTTCCCCGCATATTCCCAACAAGGAGGAATTCGACTATGGCAAACTTTAACGATCCGTTTTTCAATCATGACATGGACGATGTATTCAATCAGATGCTTCAAGGAATGGGTAAAGGCGAGTCAGCCCGCTATGTGGTGAATGGCCACGAAATGACGCCGGATGAATTTGCGCAGTATCGGGCGACTGGTCAGCTGCCAAAGCAAGGCGATGAAATCCCGGTTGAAACGACTGGCGAACAAGCGGTTAAGAAAGGCGGTATTCTTGAAAAGCTTGGCCGCAACCTGACGCAAGAAGCCAAGGATGGTCTGCTTGATCCGGTGATTGGCCGTGATCACGAAATTCAGGAAACTGCCGAAATTTTGAGTCGACGGACGAAGAACAATCCAATTTTGGTCGGTGACGCCGGTGTCGGCAAGACCGCGGTGGTTGAAGGCTTGGCACAAGCGATTGTGAAGGGCAATGTACCTGAATCAATTAAAGACAAGCAGATTTGGTCGATTGATCTGTCGAATCTGGAAGCAGGCACGCAATATCGTGGCAGCTTTGAAGAAAAGATTCAGAATCTGATCAAAGAAGTGAAAGCTGCTGGCAATGTGCTTCTGTTCTTTGATGAAATCCATCAAATTCTTGGCGCCGGTGCAACTGGTGGCGAAGAGTCTGGCGGTAAGGGCCTCGCGGATATTATCAAGCCAGCCTTGTCGCGTGGTGAAATCACTGTGATCGGTGCGACGACGCAAGATGAATATCGCAATACCATTATGAAGGACAGCGCCTTGGCACGTCGGTTTAACGATGTCACAATCAATGAACCGAGCGCTGCCGATACGGTCAAGATTCTGGAAGGCGTCAAGAAGCTTTACGAACAGCATCATCACGTTCAGTTACCGGAAAATGTTTTGAAGGCGGCGGTGGATTATAGTATTCAATATATTCCACAGCGCTCCTTGCCGGATAAAGCAATTGACCTCATTGATATGACCGCGGCACACTTAGCAAGCAAGCACCCGATTGTTGACAAGGTGGAACTGGAAAAGCAAATCAAGGATCTCAACGCGCAAAAGGATGCAGCGGCAAAAGCTGAAGATTTTGAAAAAGCTGCCAACCTTAAGAAGGAGATTGCCGACAAGCAACATCAGCTTGAAGGAACGAACAACGAGAAGCCTGTCGTCGCAACCCCGAATGATGTCGCTGCAGCTGTTGAACGTTTGACTGGCATTCCGGTTTCCAAGCTGGGTGCATCCGATATTGAACGGCTGAAAGGCATTGGTAAGCGCCTGAAGGGTAAGGTAATTGGCCAAGACGAAGCCGTTGATATGGTTGCCCGCGCTATTCGCCGGAACCGGGCTGGCTTTGATGAAGGTAACCGCCCAATTGGCAGCTTCCTGTTTGTTGGACCAACCGGTGTCGGGAAGACCGAACTGGCTAAGCAGTTGGCGTTAGATCTTTTCGGCAGTAAAGATGCGATCATCCGGTTAGATATGTCCGAATATAGCGATCGTACAGCGGTATCCAAACTGATTGGCACCAGCGCAGGCTATGTTGGATACAATGACAACAAGAACACGTTGACAGAGCAAGTACGGCGCAATCCTTATTCCATCGTCTTACTCGATGAAATCGAAAAGGCTGATCCACAAGTCTTGACGCTGTTGCTGCAAGTCTTAGACGATGGGCGGTTAACAGATGGCCAAGGTAATGTCGTTGACTTTAAGAACACCGTCATCATTGCCACTTCCAATGCTGGGTTTGGCAATGAAGCATTAACTGGCGAGAAGGAGAAGGACGAAGATTTGATGAAGCGGTTGGCGCCTTACTTCCGTCCTGAATTCCTGAACCGATTTAACGGGATTGTTGAATTCAGTCACTTAACCAAGAATGATTTGGGTAAGATCGTTGACTTGATGCTTGAAGACGTCAACAAGACTTTGGCGAAGAAAGGCATCACACTTACCGTGACGGATGCAGCCAAGGATTGGTTGATTGCCCAAGGTTACGATGAAGCGATGGGTGCACGACCATTACGGCGGGTCATTGAACGCAACATCCGCGATAAGGTTACCGACTTCTACCTGGATCACCTGAAGGCTAAGAAGTTACAGGCTGACTTGATTGATGGTGCGATTATCGTCAGTGAAGTGCAACCAGCAAGCGACAAGCCAAAGAAAGAAGCTAGCGGTGCGAAGTAATGCGCACAGCGGCCGTCAAGCGAGAAAAATCGTTTGGCGGCCGCTTTTTTTGCTTTGAAAAAGTAGTATAATAAAATTTGAAATAAATTGCGCCCGTCTGTTTTGCCCACAACTTTTAGAACGATCAGC
Organism: Lacticaseibacillus sp. 22; assembly: GCF_055413445.1. Taxonomy (NCBI): domain Bacteria; kingdom Bacillati; phylum Bacillota; class Bacilli; order Lactobacillales; family Lactobacillaceae; genus Lacticaseibacillus; species Lacticaseibacillus sp. 22. Next base: position 6,845 of record NZ_JBVAYD010000046.1, read on the forward strand.
ATGAAGGCTTATTAAAAGACAATTTATCGCCAGTATTTTATATGTCAGATTATGGTGAAAATATTTGAATATTAGTAATCGAAAATTAATTTTTCAAAAATTGTTATTGAAAGCGGTATGAGCTTGTGCTAAATTTAAAGAGAACCAACCGCTGATATGAAACTGATGTATCAGATTTTATGCTAAAAATTCACAAACTTATATTGGCTTAATTTGGCTGTAAATGCTGTTATTTATTGATGGCGAGACTTAAGTTTTATAATAACCGTTCATCACTTAACTGCTAGATGTGCTTTGGCTTGATATTGATGAGTCATAACCAGAGTGGTGATGGTGCAAACGCTTATTTATTGTCATGCGAGTCTCGTTATGTTAAGTTATCATTAAGATAATAAAAAAGTGTCCTGGGTGAATCAATATAAGCCAGTGAATGTTGTTAGCAACGAGCATGTGGGTGGTATTAGCTAGGAAACGATAGAAATATACTGTTGTTTCTGCGAGGGGTGATTGGATGATTAAGTTGTATACGTCGGGTTCTTCGAAATCAAGTCGAGAGGCTCGGGCATGGTTAGAAGCCAATGGGTTGCCATTTCAGGAAATTTCGTTGTCAAAGCAAGGTATCAGCAAGGAGCAGATTCTTGAGCTCTTGGCGCGGTCGGAGGATGGCGTTGATAGTTTAGTCTCGCGCCGATCTAAGGCATTTCAGGCACTTGACATTGATTTCGATGCGCTATCACTAAAGCAGGCGGTTGATTTGTTGGCAGAAAAACCGGCTATCCTGCGCCGTCCGATCATTGTGGATGAACGCCGACTGTTGTTTGGGTTTAATCAAGACTCTGTCCGGGTCTTTTTACCACGTGAAGTCCGGCGGCAAAAGCTTTGGACGGCTTTGTTAAATACATCGAGTGTGTGAAGTGTACCAACCAGCGTCACGTGCGGTGCTTGACCATCATTAACGATACAGAATATCGTTGATGGTGGCTTTTTTTATGGCGTGAATCACAGCCAACAGGAATTTTAGTTGGTATAGTTTTGACCCGCTATGGCAGAACTGCAGCGCCAACTTGTGCGTCCATCAAGTTGCAAAGCACGCTGAGGGTTAGCAGATAT
>NZ_JBVAYD010000047.1:0-7056 GCF_055413445.1 Lacticaseibacillus sp. 22
ATTTTTCTCGGTTGGCTTTATCTAGCATCTCTTTCATGGATACGTACATGAACGGTCCCCCTATTCGTCAAACTTAATGTCGTCTAAATCGATCTCTTCCTCAGGTTCATTTGCACCGTTTCCAGACTCCAGCACCTCATCATCTTTTGTTACCGTCTTCTTGGTGAAAAAGAGAATTAATCCCGTAACAATGGAACCAATAAGGAGTGCTAAGCAAAATAGCAATGGCTTATTCATCGCAGGTACAATAAACATTCCCCCAGATGGCACAGGGCTTTTAATATCCCAAGTCATTGATAATGCGCCTCCAACAGCTGCTCCAATGGAGGAAGCCGCAACAACCCGAACTAAATCTACGGCTGCGATAGGAATGACGCCTTCAGTAATCATGACAATCCCCATAGGAAAGGCTATCTTGATATTATCTTCTTCGGCTTTGGTATATATCTTTCGTTTGAATAATATCGCCAGTACCCAAGAAATTGTGACCCCAAACGGCGGAACCATCGAAGCTAAAATTTTTATTGCTTCCGGTTGTTGAACGCCTTGTAATAAAAGTCCATCTGCAAATAGTGACGCGACTTTGTTAACTGGTCCACCGAAATCAAAAGCGGCCATCGCCCCCATAATCCCACCGAAGACAAACTTTGCCGATCCTTGCATACTATTGAGAAAACTCGTCATTGCATTTGTCGCAACGACAATTGGTTGACCCACAACATAAAACATGATGCCTGCCATAATCAACGATGATAATAGCGGAATGATCATCATCGGCTTAAGCCCTTCAGCCCAAACAGGAACTTTGATGTACTTCACAAGAGCTGCGACAACCCAGCCAGTAATAAAACCACCTAACATACCACCTAAGAAACCTGCACCAATGTTGTACGAAATAACACCACTTAGTAAACCTGGCGCAATACCCGGTCGATCAGCAATTGAATATGCGATTGCTGCGGAAATGACGGGTGCCAGTAATCCCATACCCCACACGCCAAGCGTTGTCAGAACTGATGGTAGAAAGTAGTCACCCTTGAAGGATGTCATCACTTTTCCGCCAGTTAGGTTGCCTATTGCGATTAATAAACCAGCAGCAACAACTAGTGGCAACATATACGAAATTGCGGTCATTGCATGTTTACGCAACTGGAGCTTCTTAATCATTACGATGCTCCTCCTTTTCAAGAATTAGTTAGTGGAATTACGTTTGTCATCAAGTTTCTTTGCAATAGTTTCTAATACTTTCGTTGGCGCTTTAATCACTGTATTTGTGGGTACTTCGATAACCCTCTTTCCTTTAAATCGTTCACGTCCGCCAATCTTGATATCGATTGCCAAAAGAACAAAATCAGCCTCACTTATTTGCTCAGGGGTTAGTTGATTTTCAGTGCCAATAGTTCCTTGTGTCTCCATGTGTGCTTCCCAGCCCAATTTTTTTGCTGCTTTCAACACCTTTTCGCGCGCAATATACGTGTGTGCAATACCAGATGTGCAAGCCGCGATCCCAACAATCTTCATTGTTTCATTCCTCCTCCGGATTTCTTTCGAAAAGTGTTAATACTTGTTTTTTACTTTTTGCTTTGTGGAGTTCTTCAATAAACTCATCATCTGCCAACAAGATAGCCACTTTCTGTAATAATTTAATATGAAGTGTATCTGCGTCTTGATCGCGAACTGCGAATAAAATAATGGTATTAACTGGTTTTCCGTCTAAACTCTCCCACTCTATAAAATGATTACTGACACCGATAGCTAGTGAAGTTGTGGATACAGCTTTAGATTTTCCATGGGGAATTGCTACGCCTTGACCTAAGCCTGTCATTCCTTCCGTTTCCCGAATGAGAACATCCTCAACAAAAGCCTTTTTGTCGTTTACCGCACCTTCTGCTACCAAGAGGTCGGTTAACTCGGAAATGGCTTCTTCCTTATTTGAGGCAATTAGATCAAGAGTGATGAGATTTTGATTCAATACTTTTGAAATATCGAAGGTATTCACGCTGATTTCTCCTCCCAACAAATGTTCATCTCGACTTTATGTGTTCGTCTTTGTTCAAGTTCATAGTAAACGCTTTCAATCGGTGTGTCAACAATTTTAGATCTTTTTTCTTTAGACTATATAAAATGCAAATTTCAAATGCTCGCTTCATCCAATATTCTTTAGCTAAGATGAACATACTTGAACATCGTTGACAGGTAAAATATAATTGGAACATGAGAAAGGATAGGAGGGAGTGACATGAAAGTCCCAAGACAGGATGCAATTCTTGAGCTCTTAGGGGAGACCGACAGTAAATCTATGACAACAGTCGAATTAGCTCGAAAACTCCAAGTAGCCCCAATGACCATCAGACGTGACCTAGCAGAAATGTCAAAAAAAAGGCTTCTTTCACGAACTTACGGTGGCGCCTCATTGATCATTGAACGCACAACCAACGAAAAAGCTAAGATTCAACGAGAAGCAAAGCTTGAAATCGGAAGACAGATTGCTGCGTTTATAACACCCAAGGCAACTGTTTATCTTGGTGCAGGAACGACTGTAAACGCGGCAATATCGTTTCTGCCAACAAATCCACAGATTCTTTATGTAACCAATTCCGATTTAGCATTCCGAGATCTGTTAAAACGAAAAGCAAAAGTTGTCTTAGCCGGCGGCACATACGAAGAAAAGTCAAACCAATTTCTAGGGGCAATAGCAGAACAAGCATTAGAAAACTTTTATTTTGATTTCGCCTTTATTGGTACGAATGGCATCTATAATGGCCAAGCAACAACCTCTAGCTTGCCAGATAAAACAATAAAAGAACTCGCAGCTAAACGTGCCTTAAAAAAGTATGTTGTAGCCGATGCTACAAAGATTGGCAAGGCCGATCCCTATCCGTTTGCAAATATTAATGAGCTTTCAGGAATCATCGTTGATTCCAAACTCAGCGACAGATTCATCAGAGACTTAAAGAAGCTTTGCTCTGTTGTCGTTGCGAAACCCTTGAACACATGAGGATATAAAAAAGCACACTCCCCTGTGAAGTGTGCTTTTTTAACATCCATTACAAGTCTTTTGCTAACTGAAAACCCCCAATAACTCCAGCGTCATCATGCAACTGTATAGAAGTAATATACTGATCTACAGGAGGTGTTTTCACGTAGCCAGCTAAAAGTTCGGTAAATTCTTTTTGGATCAACGGTATTAATTGCTTCTGATGCATAACACCTCCTCCAAAGATGATTTTCTCTGGTGCCACAGTTAATGTGAGCGTCATACATGCCTGTGCAAGATAATAAGCTTCTATAACCCAAGCTGTAGAATTCTCTGAAATATTCTTTGCAGATGTGTTGTACCTCTTCTCCATTGCTGGTCCTGAAGCTAGGCCTTCCAAGCAGTCATGGTGATATGGACAAACACCGATGAAGCTATCTTCTGAGTGGCGTTTCACTAAAATATGTCCAGCTTCGGGATGACCATAACCTTGTAGTATTTGACCGTTTAAAATAACCCCAGCTCCAATACCAGTACCAACAGTCCAGTAAACAAGGTCAGAAACGCCTTGACCTGCACCTTTCTTAAACTCGCCGTACGCTGCCGCATTTACATCCGTTGTAAAAGCAAATTTAATTTTCGGAAAATGTCGCTGCATTTCTCCTAAAAAATTAAAATGCTGCCAGGATTGCTTCGGCGTCTCCTCAATGTAACCAAAAGTTGGTGATGTCTTTTTGATGTCGACAGGTCCAAAAGAGCCGATGCCAATTGATTCTACTGGGTGATGTTCAAAATAATGATATACCGTTACCATGGTCTCTTCGGGTGATAGTGTCGGAAATTCCTCTCTATGTTCTACTTTTTGACCATCTGGTGACACTGCACAAACAAATTTTGTTCCGCCTGCTTCAATAGCGCCTAACATAAAAACACCCCTTCCACGAAATGTTCGACCTCGAACATTATCCTACATCACGGTGAAAGGGGTTTCAACTATTTCGAACATTATTTGCTTAAAATTCTAAGTTTTATAGCAACCAATCTGCACCTCAAAAAGTTGAAGTAATCCTTGTTCATGCACACATGCTAATCTTCCGTATCTAAAGGAATAAACTACTATTCTAGATTATCAATATGCTTTACGGCAATTAAATCAGCTTCGCGATGACCTTCTGCCAAGACGAGAAGTGGCTTAATTCTGTTATAAATTTTTTCCGAGGTTAGTCCGTATTCTGATTGCAGAAAGTCCGGTGTTCCAACCTGCCCAAAGCGGTCGTCACAGCCAATTCTCTTTAGCGGTATTGAAATCTTGTTTTCTGCCATTACTTCCGCCACCGCGCTACCCAGGCCGCCAATAATATTATGGTTTTCTATTGTAATAACAGCTTTCTTTTGTGGTAATCTATGCAATAACAAGTCCTTATCTAAAGGCTTTATCGTAAACATATCGATAACATCTGCTGACATGCCTTGACTCTCCAACCTCTCAGCAACATCCAGTGCTTCCGAGACAAGCTGCCCCGCCGCCACTATCAGAAAATCAGAACCTCGGTGAAGTAAGTTACCTTTCCCAAGTCGAAATTGTGAATTCTTCTTATAAATTGCTCGTACGCCCTTTCGATTAGCCCGAACATAATGGATTCCTTTCAGTTTACTGAAAGCTTGAATTATCCAATTCATTTGTACTTCATCTGCAGCGTCACAAATGACTATATTCGGGATGGTTCGGAGAATACCTACATCTCCATAACTGGTATGAGTGCCTCCGTTAAATCCAGCAGCAAATCCTGGATCTGATCCAAAGATATTAATAGTATTTCCTGAGTACGCACCAGATACAAATAATTGATCTAAAGCACGTCTTGCAACAAATGGTGCAAATGTGTGAACAAATGGTTTATAACCTGTCAAGCTGAGACCAGCAGCAACACCAATCATATTCGCTTCGGAGATACCTACATCGATGAATTTGTCGGGGTGAGTTTGCTTGAATTTAAGAAAGTTGCTGGCTCCTCCTAAATCTGCATCAAGCGCAATGATTTGATTGTCATTATCCATCAATGTATCCAATGCATCTACAACTGTCTGCCGCAACTCTTTTCCTATTTCTCTTTTAGCATCTAGTTCAAACATTTTCTTCCTCCTCAAAGACTTGCTTTAATTCTTCTAGTACAGTATCAGTCTTGGCATTGATCTGAGGATTGTTGAACTTAACAGAGTGATTATCTGCCATTTCCTCGAAAAATTTAACGCCTGCCCCTTTTACTGTATCAAGAACGACACAAACTGCTGAATCTTTAATTGTCTTCAAGTAATCAATAGCGGCATCAATTTCTTCTACATTGCTTCCATTGACATGTAGCGTTGTAAAACCAAATGCACGCATCTTTTCAGAAATGTCGAATTGACGAATAATATCGTCTGTCCACCCATCTAGTTGCTTTTTATTATTATCAATAAACACAATACAATTATTCAGTTTGTTACTGGCAATATACTGAAAGGCTTCCCAGCATTGCCCTTCATTTAGTTCGCCGTCGCCTACAATCAAGTAAACGTAGGAAGATAATCTTCTCTGTTTCAGCCCAGTCGCAATACCGGCTGCTTGAGATGTACCTTGACCAAGAGAACCAGTTGTTGCGTCAACTCCTGGTGTTTTGTTTCGATCAGGATGCGAAGGAAGTATCGTTCCACCGCGATTTAATGTTTCCAAAACCTTATAGTCAATAAATCCCGTCGCTGCTAAAGCGCTATACAGTGCAGGCCCTGCATGCCCTTTTGAAAGAACTAACCAGTCTCGACTTGCCCAGTGAGGATCAGATGGTCGAAAGTTCATCTGTTTTCCATAAAGAACTGCTAACAGATCAGCAACTGAAAGTGATCCACCAATATGACCCTGACCAGCCAACTGAATTGACTTGATCGCACCATACCTAATCTTTGCAGCGAGTTTCTTAATATCACGTAACTCAGTTTGTTTCAACTTTATTCACCTTCCTAAAATTAAGCTGCTTCTTCATCTTTACCTTTATTCTTTGCACTAACTGCTGTGAGTAAAAACATTGTGATCCCTACGACTGCAATAACTGCAATAACCGCGATCTGTCCTCCCATTCGTGATGATTGGCCTAGAAGTAAACCGATAATGCCATAATCTGTATCTGAGAAAGTAGACCCAGTAAAGCCAAGGTTGCTTACTAATGGCATTAAAAACAACGGCATGAAGCTGATGACAACGCCTTGAACGAATGATCCCAGGACGGCCCCTCTTATTCCTCCAGTCGCATTTCCATAGACTGCTGAGGTTGCTCCACAAAAGAAATGTGGTACAACGCCTGGAATAACAATCGTTGTCCCCGTCAGCGCCATAATAATGAGACTTACGATTCCGCCAAGAAAGCTTGAAAAGAATCCGATCAAAACAGCATTTGGAGCATACGGAAAGACAATAGGACAGTCTAGTCCAGGTTTAGAGTTTGGTACTAAACGCTCCGAAATCCCTTTAAAAGCAGGGATGATTTCAGCCAAGATCATGCGAACTCCAGCTAAGATAATATAAACACCTGCAGCAAATGTTCCCGCTTGTTGAAGAGAAAATACTATAAAGTTTGTCCCTGCACTCAATTTAGTCTCGATATAGGTTGATCCAGTGAATAACGCCACCGTTAAGTACACAACCATCATAGTGAGTGCAATGCTAACCGTTGAATCTCGAAGAAAGGCCAAACCTTTCGGAAAATTGATATCTTCCGTAGATTTATTTTTATTTCCAAACCATTTTCCAATATAACCGGCGATCATATAGCCAAAGTTCCCCGTGTGAGCCAAAGCTACATCATCTGTACCAGTAATTTGTTTAGTAAAGGGTTGAATAATAGCGGGAAAGACCGATCCACACATTCCCAGAAAAAGGCCACCCACCGCAATCATAAGAACATTGTTCATTCCTGTTGTAGTCAAAACCACCGCGATAATACATGCCTGATAGAAAAAGGCATGACCAGTCAAATAGATATACTTAAACTTCCCCAGTTTACAATTCAAGTGCAACACCCTGACGACTAGACCATAAAGGCCAT
>NZ_JBVAYD010000048.1:0-6846 GCF_055413445.1 Lacticaseibacillus sp. 22
ATAGGAAAATTCACCTCTTAAAACTGAAGGTATATTTCCCACAAAGTTGGATGCAGGAACCATAAACGTATTGGTTAAAATTGAAAACAAAAAGTAGCAAGAAACTAATATACAACAGATGACGGAGGTGCCCTTAGCTGCTAAACCTATTGATAAAAGATTCGATCTTTTCAAGTTCTGTATCATGGATATCTAACCTCTTTCTTTCGAGTCGGATTCATGTCTACAAATATAAGTATTCAAAAAGGCGGACTTGATCTGTTCCGCCTTCTTTGTTACCTATAGGCCTAGTTTTGTTTGATCATAACTCTCCAATCAAAAACTAGTTTCTTGCCCAATGCCGGCCAGCATTACGGTATTGATTTGAAGATCCGTAATATGGCGAACCATTTGGGCCCGGAAGGTCTGCAGGAGTAAAAATGTTTCTACCAATAGGCAAAGCACCACCACCACCACTGTTGGGTATGTGATCGCCACCAATTGTGGTCTGAAGAGTCTCATCTGAGATCGTAGTGATGCTTTCGAACTTAATCATATTAACTTTATTCATGCTATTCCTCCATGCTTGCGACAATAGTGACATTACGATGTTAAACTCATGAGTGTAGCGTTAATATATCGCAACAAAGTCAAGTAGTCAATAAAAAATCAATTTTCTGTAGCAAAACGCTTAGTAAGTATTAAAAACGCAATAAACTAACATTATATATAATTGTTTTAGGCCAAAAAAGAAAATATAAACTTTTGACGATGCCATACGGATTGTTAGGAAAGTAAAGCGTGGTCATAGACACACAAAAACCCTTATGTGGAAAATCGAGCCATATTGGCTTTTAGATAAATTGACTGAACGGGCAATTCCCACCAAGATGTTCTTGAATATTTGAATTGTTGTCCTTCGCTTGTGTTCTATATCAATTAGAAGTTTAAAAATTCTGTTTGATTGGATGGACGATTGGTAATTTGTATTTATGAGTCATCCTATAGATTGGCGTTTGTTCATATAACGTTTGGTTTAAATCTCCACGATACGGAATGATATTTCCGCCCCTGACTTTGGTGAGAGAATTTGAATCTAACTGTAAGACATTGTTTACCAGTTTTTCGAGCATTGAATATCTTCCTTTCCGAAGGTGATTGTTTACGGGACTCACTAAATTAGAATACACAACAGTAAATGGCACAAATCAATTTTCCACAACACTTTAAGAAAAAATAATCAAATACATTAGTAATGATTAAACGCATTAAAAACCGTATGTAAGTACTGTACGCAGTGATCACTTTGGGTGTAATTAATTTGAACGCCTTGTCGATAGTTGAATACCCAGACATTAATCTTTAACAGATCAGGATTTTTAATGGATTGAGCGACTACATGTTGTCGCGCGTGGCAACAGTTCATTTCCTATATATGCAGGGATTACTTGACATGCTAAGCGTCATTGAGGTGTTTGGGTTTAGATTTTGTATCGAGGTACAAAAGAGGTCATTATTATGTGGATCACTAAGCAACAACGAAAAGATTCAATCGGCGGGTTAACATTCCTTTATCGGGTCGCAACGCGTGATCCAGTGGATGCGCAACGAAGGATTGAAAGAATTATTCTTAGAAATGCAATCAAACCAAGTAGAGAGAATTTGACATTTGACTCCTTGGGTTGATACGCGGTGTGGAACCCGGATTACCTTGTGAGAAATTATTATCAACTTCTGTTTGAAATTTGGCATTATGCAGAAAAAGTCAAAAAAGGTGAAACAGAATGATGTGCCAGCTGTCCCTATTCGGTGAGGTAGCTCTATTATCAAGAAAATCCGTGTTCTTATTTATAGATCGCGCTAGCCGGGAGAAAAAAATAGCCGCTTCCCGGACAGGGGAGGCGGCTATTGTGTTGTTATACTGATTTCCTCAACTTAAACGAACTGTATCACATTTGATCGTTTTAGTCATCTTTAAATTTAAATATCAGCGAGCCGGATTTAAAATTATTGTTGAAACTAGAGCTTTTGAAAGAACCGTTGATGATGAAACGTAATTTTATTGAAACAAAAAAGAAAAAATCATTTGCGAGGAATTTATGTTGTTACAGAGGCAGACACGACCAACCTAACTGCCGGCTATAACTATGTTGAGTATAGGATAGCGAGTTACTAACCTTGCTTCGAGTAAAGTTGACAGGAATTGTTACTAGTTAAAAGGGTATGTGCTATGAAATGGCTTAGACTTATAAGCATTAAAAGAGTATTGATATTTGGTGTTATTGCTGCCATTGGTTGCAAAGTAACAGAGCTAGCAACCCACATAGATCCAAATGTTGCCAGCTATATTTGGGTGATAGGCCTCTTTATTACCTATAAAGTTGCAGACGACATCTCAATTAAAGTTACTGCAGGTAAAAAAGGGGTTAAATTATAGTTGCTTGACAGTTTCTGATGGATGTAATCGGAATGATTAATGTATTACCGCTCGCGCTTAATCAAGCGTCGCATAATCTTTAACAAGTGGCCATTAATTAAACTGATCAAGAATTGTCCAAGACTGGCAACCAGACATTAAGGTCACCTATATGAAGCGCCAACTATCATTCAGTGTACCCCATCTTTCGAAAGTATCTTTCAATGCTTGGCAACACCTCTGGCCGAAGTGGTGGGGCAATGAAGTATAGAGATGTTAAGATCCTTTTCCATGCGGACAGTCGATAATAGGCGCTTAAGTTTGACGGATTCTGATCGTAGTCTGCCCAGCGTTGTTGATCAGTTTTTGCGAGAACACTCGTTATTTGCTTTAACTGAACTTGGGGACTGCGGCTGGCAGTTTGAATGATTGTAGCAAGACGTTCTTCTTCATCATCGAGGAAGGGCGTTTTTTGCCAGCTTAAAATGTTGGGAATAATCGCTAAGGCCTGTTTGATTTGGGCGGGGATTACTTTGGGGTGTGCAACTGCAGCACTTGCCAAGTCACTACCATGTGCAACGGCATGTGCCCAGCCTTTTTCAGGAATAAAGCCACGCCAGTCCTGTTCCAAACGAAGGTAGTTGATAGCCCAATCTAACCACGTATTCCGTTGCTTGATCGTTAAAAAAGGTTCACGAGCATCTGTATCCAGAAAGAGAGCGCCTAATAAAGCCGTGAATGTGCGCGTAAAGACTTTATCACTCTGCGGATTGTCAATGCCATCAAATAATTGCGCTCTTTGAGTTGCCAAATCGGCTAATAGTTTCTTCTGATGTTTGGTAAAACCCGGTGTTTGGAAGCCACGCGCGAACAAACTATAAACAAGTTGATCGCGAATCTTACTATTGGGGTCACCAACATGATCTAGTAGCCAAATACACTGGTTATTCGTGAAGCGCAATGGATCTTTTGCCAGGCTCAGGGTGACAAGTTCTTGGTACATGAGAGTCATCTCCTTTTCGATGGTGAGTCCTTTTTAAACTTATAAGACATTATAATTTTTTGGACTCATGCAGCCCTTGTATCACTTGAAGTTAATCGTTTTCAACTCGGTCAAACTTTCGGTAGAATTAAGATGTGAGAAAGAACATACTTCAAGCAATTCTTTTGAAGGACATCAAAATTGGGTCAAATTCTTGTGGCAGTTTAGATGCAGCACAAAAATAGTCGTAAAGTTAAGACAGCAAAAAGCTCAAGAGCAAGTGTCTAGATTTACTCTTGAGCTTTTTGCTTTGTAACCGATTGATCACAGGAAAATTACTGGAAGCAATTATATGGGCCGCGGTTTCTTGTCCATGAATTGTTCAAGCATTTTTCAAATTTATCATCGAAATGGGTTCGTGGCCCGTGTTGATGAGGAGTGCCTTTGCCCATTCCGTTGACCCAGTTTAAAGTTCCCGGGTTATAAGAGTCACCGCCAGAGATCTGCTCCAATTCCACTATATCCAGAACTGCCAAGCTGTCTTTTCCCAAATAATTCATCCCCTAAAGAGTTTTTTGATAGAGCTAACATTATACTATGCTGAATGCTCTATTTTTAACATAAATAAAAGAAAAAGTTTTCATAACACTGGTTATGATGATATTCTTTTGCTCAAGGGGTGATTCAAAATGAATGAAAAACAAGTCATTATTGCTAAAATGCTGGAATTACAACATCTTTTTGAGAAGCAACCAGATGGAATATCCCAAAAGGTTGTCTTAAAAATAAAACAAGCGATCGGTAAACTTGCTAGTAACAAAACAGCAGCAATCGATATTTCAGCACAAGTACGTCCGATAAGTCGTTTTATCAGAGATGAAATGTTAGAGCATGATTATAATCTTACGCTAGAACAGCGGACGCTCCTTTTTGACCTAGAAGGCAAAGCGCAAGATATTGAAAACAAATTCCAAACAGCAGCAGATTGGATCCTTTTTTAGCGACTTTGAACAAAGCATTGCCAATTAGGCATAACATGTCGTAAATATAGCCTTATCCTCTTTCGCACATACGAATCTACTCATAATAAGTCGTGCTGCTCGGAGAATAATTTTGTGTGGTAATTTTAAGAGACTAACAAATCACATGTTAGGATCAATTGGTTAAAGGTACCCGAAAGAATGGCTTTTTTGTGCGAACCTTCTTGGCATACAAGAAATGATTAAGCAAGATAGCGGGTCAAAAAATACGTCAATTTCACCGGAATATGTGAGATTGGCGTATCTTCAGAAGTGACAATTAACTTAGTACAAACTAGCCACAAAAGGCTTCATTGCCGTCACGACATCCCCGCTGCCGGTGCCTTCGATGAGGGCGACGGTGAGGTAGGTGTTCTTGTCAGCATCCATGGCGACTAAGAAACCATTTTCCTTGCCGTCTGTGTCCTGTTTCTGCTTGAGTTCGGCCGTGCCGGTTTTGGCGGCGATGGTGTGGCCGTCGATGGCGAGGTCATGGGCGGTGCCGGCTTGATCGGAGACAACGTGGGTCAAAGCAGTTTTGACCGTTTTGGCAGCATTGCTTTGGAGCACGCTGGTACGTTTGCCCTTTGCAGCTTGAATCAAGGTTGGCTGCTGCATGGTGCCGTCATTGGCGATGGCACTGTACATCGCCGCCTGTTCAATTGGCGATAGCAGCAGCTGCCCTTGACCATAAGCGGTGTCGGCCAAAAGCGTTTCGGAGGCGAGCTTGCCATTGTTGGAGATTTGGGCTTTTTTCATGGTTAAAGGTAAGTTGGCTTGGGTTTTGAAAAGGGGCTCCAGACCTTTGAGGTAAGCAGAGGCGCCCATTTTCAGTGCTACTTGAGCAAACCAGATGTTGTCGGAGTTAACCAAGGCCTGGGTCATGTTTTCCGGGCTGGCGTCAACGGTGCGGGTCACTTTGTAGTCGCCCCACGAACTATCTTTTTGCCATTTGAGACCGGAAATAGATTTGGTTGTGTCAGGGGTGATGGTTTTGTTTTGCAGGGCAATCGCAGCCGTTAGCATTTTAAAAGTGGAACCCGGTGCGTATCGTTGGGTGAACCGGCTGAGGAATGGCAGCTCGGTGTTGTTGGCGTATTTGTCATAGTTGGTTTGGCTGATGCCGTTCACGAAGGCATTGGGATCGTAGCTTGGCGAACTTGCTAAAGTTAAAAGTTCGCCGTTGGTTGGATCCATGGTGACCACACTGCCACTTTTGCCTGCTAGTTGGGTATAGGCGGTTTTTTGCTTGTTGGCGTCAATTGTCAGCTTCAGGTTCTTGCCGGCAATTGCTTTGGTGTCTAGTAAGGGATGGCTGTTGCTGCCGTTGCGAATCGCGATCGTGCCGCCATCCGTACCGCGCAAGTAATGGTCATAGATTTGTTCCAAACCGGCTTTACCGATTTTGCTGTTGGCAGTCAGTGACGGATGCTTTTTAAGGTCATCGGCGGTTGCCGTACCAACGTATCCCACGAGTTGAGCAGCAGCCTCGCCCAACGGATAAGTACGTGAACCGATTGTTTGGTAAGCTGCACCGGTTAATGCAGGGGAGTCGGTGACGATCTTGACCGGCACAAATGTATCATCGGTGACCCAGGATTGCTTGAGGAGCGTTTCAAGACTCGAGGTTTTCACATCCCAGGCGGTCGCGATTTTTTCTAGATTAGCGGTCCGTTCATCGCCGGTACCCAGTTTGCCAGGAACCAGGCCGGCTTGGGTGACATTGCCGTTGGTGGCGAGCGCCTGGCCATTACGATCGAGAATTTTCCCGCGCGTGGCAGCGGTCAAACTAATCTGAACCGTGTCCTTGCCATCCATTTGTGGAAACAGCAGGCTTGGCGTCCAGCGAATGCGCCAGTTGTCGCCGACTTTAACGATCGGCGCGGTGTAATGCTGTGCCGGGAGCTTGCCGATTTTGGTGTTCATATTGGCGGTAAAAGTGAGTTGATAGGTACCGTCTTTAGAATTAGTTGTTTTCAGATCCGTGATTTTGATGTTGCTGGCGCCGATCCGGTCGAAAACGGCCTGATTGCGTTCAGCCAGCGTCTTGGCGGTATATTGCCAGCCCGGACCTTTGAGATGGCTGGTGTCGACTTGTTTAACGGCTTTTTCATATTGACGGTTGGCAAAAGCTTTCGTGTAGGCTTGAGCCGTGGCCTTAACCTGGTCGCCTTCAGCTTTGCCTTGGTACCAGTGAAAGGCACCGAAGCCACCCACAATGACGACAATTGCTGCGACCACACTAATCAGGATGGTGCGCGTCGATTTCTTCATGTCTGTTCCCCATTTCTAGTTTTTACGCTTCTCCATGTATAACGCCATTCTACGCTTCTGGGTGAGGGGAAGAAACCGGGGAAATATAGGCGCAGGGGGTGAAGGTGATTGGCAATGAGGTTGCTTACAGGAAAAAGGCCACCATGCAACATGAAGCGCCTCTTTATGAAGACTAT
>NZ_JBVAYD010000049.1:0-6498 GCF_055413445.1 Lacticaseibacillus sp. 22
GTATACAACTAGCGTATGTTGACACATGTATAAAGTGATTCCAAATTCAAACAAATCAACAAATTGGTACGTTGAACAATTAATCAATAATTGGGTATTGGGTTCTCTACATGATTAGACCATTAAAGAGCAATTCCATATTATGGATGTAAGCTGATTCCTGAGACAACTTTTAAGAGAGGGTATAATGAATAAATCGTCTCTCAAAAGGAAGGAATTTTTACATGCCAACTCGTTACGACAAAGAATTCAAAAAAAACATTATCAACCTATATAAGCAAGGCGAATCAGCTGCCCAACTGGCCAGAGAATATGGCATTGGCTATTCAACAGTTCATAAGTGGATCCAGGGCCAGGACAAAACTCAATCCGGTAAATCGCCAGACGAAATCAAAGCGATGGAAAAGCGACTGGCTTCGCTGTCTGAGGAGAACGAAATCCTAAAAAAAGCCCTGGACTTCCTTGCGCAGAAGTAACCAATATCTTTGATTACATTCACCAAGAAAGCCATCACCACCAGGTAACCAAGATGTGCCGAATCCTCGGTGTTTCCAGAGCTCAGTATTATCGTTATCGATCCCCCAAACCTTCAAAACGCCGGGCCGAAGATGCGGACTTGAAACAACGGATTATGCGGATCTTTGCGGAATTTAAGCAGCGATACGGTGTTATGAAGATCCACCATGAATTGAATCTGGAACTTCAACCACTGCAGCTTCGGTGCAGTCCACGACGGATTTCCCGGCTCATGAAGGAACTGGATATCCACTCCGTTACCGTCAATAAGTGGAAAGCGGCTTCGGCTTCCAAAACCAAGGTTGAACAGCGTCCCAACTTGCTTAAGCAGGATTTCTCGACCACTGGTTTAAATCAAAAATGGACCGCTGATATGACCTATATTCAAACGAAGCGTAATGGCTGGTGCTACTTATCAACCATCATGGACCTGCACTCACGACGGATTATCGGCTATTCGTTCTCAAAAAAGATGGCTACTGATTTAGTCTTAAAGACCCTTGAAAGCGCGGTTAAAAATCGAACCATTACTGGGGACCTGATTATCCATACGGATTTAGGATCACAGTATACCAGCGATAATTACAATCAACGTTTAACTGAACTACATATCCGCCACTCATACAGCCGTAAGGGTTGTCCGTATGATAATGCGCCAATGGAATCCTTTCACGCTTCCCTCAAAAAGGAATGTGTTTATCCAGTGCCGGTCTTTGAAGATTATGAAACTGCCGCTGCCGTCCTTTTTGAATATGTGCATGCTTTCTACAATAGGAAGAGAATTCATAGTTCACTGGGCTACTAGACCCCCTTACAAGTTGAAATTGCAACACTTACGAGCCAAATGGCCGCCTGATTTAATGCTTTCCAGGGTTCAAATAAGTTATTAATCGCGATTAATGATTTATTTGAGCTGTGGAAGGTAAACGCGGTTCTGAATGTCTCTTAAAATCTGTCTCAAATATTGACTTCAATCCAGTCCGGCTGCAATAGTTTTAGGAAACAAAGAGTTTCCATTTTTGTTCGTTTCAAATAGTTTATTAAGAGGGAAAAGATTAGCTGTTTAAAAAAGTGGGTTTGCAAAAAAGACCATTTTAATTGAAGTGCAATAGAAAAGTTAGACAATTTAGATTTTGAATTAAGCAATCATGGCTTGTTCCCGGTACTCAACTGGGGTCAAGCCATTTTTGTTTCTCGAAATTCTGACATTGTTAAACCAATCCACGTAACCGTTCACCAGCTTGCGCAGATCTGAGAGCGTGTTGATCTGATACCGATTCAAGCACTCACGTTTTAGGAGGTTGAAGAAGCTTTCGATGGGCGCATTATCGTGACAGTTACCTTTACGAGACATGCTCTGTATAATGTTCATAGCCTTGAGACATTGCTGGTAGTCCACCATTTGATATTGCCACCCTTGATCAGAGTGAAGAGTTGGTTTGATGCCTTCTTTAAGGTGATGCTCTAATTCATCAAGTGACGCTTGAATCAAAGCCTTATTGGGAGAAGCACTGACAATAGCCGCGATCACTTCACGGCTGGCTTCATCTGTGATTGACGAGATATAGCCCCACTCGCCGTTGTACAGCCGTACCTGGGTCACATCGGTATGGAACACTGTGAGTGGCTGTGTGGTTTCAAACTTCTGATTCAAGATGTTAGGTGCAATGAGACCAACGTGACCTTTGTAGGAGTGATATTTGGAAGTATGTTTAGAGTAAATCACACATTTCAATCCCATATCACTCATTAGGCGTCTAATTGTTTCCTCGGCATAGTGGAAGCCGACTTTGTCTGCTTCATCGTGAATTCGACGATACCCATAAGTCTCTTTCGAACCGAAAAAACACTTCTTGATGAAGGCTTTGACCTCGGCATACTTATCAGGCTTCTTATCACGCCTAAGCCGATCGTAATAAGTCGCTCGAGGTAAGTGGAGGGACTTAAGCAGCTCATTGAGATCGTATTGCGACCTTAACGAAGTCACGATGCCAGCCTTTACTTTCGTAGAGAGTGCTTCGGTGAATTCTTCGTCAGAGTCGCGAGTGCTTTTAAAATATCACGGTCCAATTCAGCTTCGTGCAGCTTGCTTTTAAGCTCCAGAATTTCTTACTTATACTTCTCCTCTTGCGTTGGCTCGAGCTTCTTGATTGGTTTGATTTGCTTGTGCTTACCCATAGGCGGTCTTCCTTTACGCTGCGCACGTAAACCGGTAACTCCTTGGTCCTTTACGATACGAATCCAACTGAGAGTTGACTTGGCTGGGAGAGATACCGAAATGCGCGGCAGCTCGAACTCTGCTTACTTGATGTGTATGCACATACTCTACCACAGTAATTTTAAAGGTCTGCGAATACGTAGTCTTGTTGTGTTTGACCTTCAAAGACTCGATACCGTGCGTCCTAGCTTGATTGACCCAGGTTCGAATATTAGCGCGCGAAGGAATACCATATCGAACGCTGAGCTCTCTGTAACCAATACCGCCTTTCAAGTATTCAGAAACCACTTTTGCCTTTAATTCGTTACTATATTTGGTCACAAGAAATGCCCCACAATCGTTAGACTTCTTGTCTAATAATTGTAGGGCACTTCAAATCGGCTGATCGAGGACTTTTTGGTATTCGTCCAGCACGTCATTCGGCAAGGGCGTCAGTAAATGCAGGTCATCGATGACATCGCTGGCCGTGTCGGTGCTGGGCAAATCAACGAAAAGGTCGATTTTACTGAGACAATCACTTAGTAGATCGGTCAGCTGCGAAAGCGGCTTGCCGTTTTCATCGGTGATCACGACCTGGCGATGATTGAGGGGCTGGTGCTCGATCTGAATCATTTTCAGCGCATGATAAACATTCAACTGGCTCACCTCGATATGGTTACCCCGATTGTAGGCAATCTGGCCCGAAAAAACAATCTTTAATCATGCTCTGGCGCGGCCTGGCGCTCTGGGGCTACCGGCGGGCGATGCCAACGCAGCCACAGTTCTTTGATTCCAGACAAAATGAGGGTCGGTAGCGCCGGGATGAAGACTACCGCAGCATACAGCGTGCTAGAAAGTGGCGCGGTCCCCATCACTTCGTTGAAGAACGGCATGATGGTGACAAGTAATGAAGCCACCGCCGCGAAAGCCACTGCCAGCAGCAACTGATGGTTTTCAAACGGGTTGCGGGCGAACAAAGTGCGGGTGCTACGCGCGTCGAACACATGCCACAGCTGGCCAAACACCAGGGTCAAAAAGGCGAGGGTTTGCGCTTCTGCGCCGCTCATGCCTTGACTGGCAGCCCAGATGAAGGCGACATACACGAGCCCACCCATCACAATGCCGCGCAGGAAGATGCGCCCGAGCATGCCATGCAAAATGGATTGTTTCACATTGCGCGGCGGCTGGTTCATGAGGTCGGCTTCTGGCACATCATAGCCGAGGGCAAAGCTCGGTAAAGCATCGGAAATCATGTTCACCCACAGCACCATCAGCGCCGTTAATGTTGGGGTGGTGGCCGCCACTTGGCCGACGGGTTGCGTCATCAGTAGCACGCCGAACAGCAGCGCCAACACCTCGGCGACATTGGTGGTTAACTCATGCCGCATAAAGTTTTTGATATTGCCAAAAATGGTGCGGCCGGCGCGGACACTGCGCTCGATGGTGGTGAATTTATCATCCAGTAAAATCAGATCTGCGGCGTCTTTGGTGACTTCGGTGCCATTAATGCCCATGGCAATGCCAATGTCAGCAGCGCGTAAGGCTGGCGCGTCATTGATGCCATCACCAGTCATGGCCACGGTTTCGCCATGCCGCTGCAAGGCGCGCACGATGCGCTGCTTGTGTTCCGGCGACACCCGGGCATATACGCGGATGCTTGGCGCGAGCCGGAACAAATCTTCATCGGTCATGGCTTCCAGCTGCTTGCCTTCCACTACCCGGGCGCTAGGGTCGGTGACAATGCCCAGCTTTAAGGCAATCGCGCGGGCGGTGACTGCGTGATCGCCGGTGATCATCACGACCTGAATACCGGCTTGGTGCAAGGTGGTCACACTTTGGCGCACTTCCGGCCGCGGCGGGTCAATGATGCCGGCAATGCCTAGTAAGGTCAGGTGCTGCTCAAGCTCAGCGGTGCTACCATGCAACGCCAGGTCCTCGTCGATGTCACGCAGCGTCACCGCCAGCGTCCGCAGCGCCTGTTCGGCAAAGCGGTTGACCTGCGCTTCTACCGCAGTTTGACCAGCTGGCAATGTTACGAGTTGGTCGTGGTCCAGAATGGCATCAGTTTTGGCTAAAATCACGTCTGGCGCACCTTTAGTCAGCACCTGATACTGGTCGCCATCTTTAATGACGACACTCATCATTTTACGGTCGCTGTCAAACGGCAGTTCGCGAATGATGTCGATGTCCAGCGCCTGGTCTTTGCTCAAAATCGTATCGCGATCGATACCAAATTTGTGGCCCATCACTACCAGCGCTACGTCGGTGGGGTTGCCATACGGGCGGCTGCGGCCTTCGTCGTCGGTTTGAATCGCCGCTTCGTTATTCAGGACAGCGGCCATCATGAAGCGCGAAAATCCGGGGGTGTCGGCTTCGTCATCAGGGATGATTTCGCCTACTGGTTCATAGCCGTCGCCTTCCACCACATAACTGGCGCCATTGGCATAAAACCGGGTGACAGTCATTTCATTTTTGGTCAAGGTACCAGTTTTATCTGAGGCAATGTAGCTGGTGGCCCCTAGGGTTTCCACACTGTTCAGGGACTTGATCAGACCGTTGTTTTTGGCCAGCATCGTGGCCCCAATCGTGAGCACAATTGACAGCACCGCCGGTAGCGCATCGGGAATCGCGGCCACCGCCAAGGCAATCGCCGTAGAGAGGGATTCGGCCAGCGCAGCGAAGGAGAGACTGCCAGTTTGCTGATAGGCTTTCAAGAGCTCCACCAGCAACGTGAACGCCACAATCACCATCGCCACCATCATCAGTTTGGTGGTCAGGCGCGCAATGGTGCGTTCAATCGGGGTCTTTTTGTCCTTGACTTGATCCAGCAAGGTGGCGATTTTGCCCAGCTCGGTTTGCATGCCGGTCGCAACCACCACCCCGAGGCCGTTACCATGCGTCACTGTCGCACCAGAAAAGCCCATGTTGGTGCGGTCACCGATTTGCACGTCAGCGCCCAATGCGTGGGTTTGTTTTTGCACAGGTTCCGCTTCGCCGGTGAGGTGGGCTTCGTTGGTTTGCAGCTCGGCGACATGGAGCCAGCGAACGTCGGCTTCGATGAAGTCGCCGGTTTTGACACTGACAATATCGCCAGGCACCAGCTCGGTGGCTGGCACCGTCAGCCAGTCGCCATCGCGCAGGACCTTGGCGTGGTGATCCGCCATCACCTTCAGGGCGTCCAGGGATTTTTGTGCGCTTTTGGCTTGCCAGAAGGAGAGGCCGGCATTAACGAAAATCAGCAGCAGAATCGCAATGCTTTCATACACTGCCGCCATACCATGGCTGGGGTCGTGGCGCACGAAGAAGTCATAGCCGGCGCTGGCCCAGGCCAATAGCACGGCGATGAATAAAATAATCACCAAGGGTTCTTTCAAGGTGGCCAAAAACTGGCGCCAGGCTGGTAGGGGCTTGCTGGCGGCCAAGGCGTTGGGGCCATGCTGGGTGAGCCGGGCCTGTGCTTCTTCACTGGTGAGGCCGCTTTGCCGGCTGGTGGCCAAGCGCTTTAGGACATCTGCTTTGTGTTCGTTGTAAGGGGTCATAAGTTTCCTCCAATAAGAAAAGGCCGCACCCAAGAATCGCTTTCCTCCCCGAGAAAGCTTTCTTGAGCACCGCCCAACCGAATTTTTTGAATTAGTTACCTTTTATTACTAGTTTAAAGGATACCTAATGTTGCTGTCAAAAGATTTGGCCCGGGCCGCCGGTGGCGTGGGCGGTGGGCTCCGCTTGGGGCGCGCGGCCTGCTGTGCGGCCGGTCCGAGCCACAGTACGGTCTCGGGCCTAATTTT